>CAZGMW010000158.1:0-4813 GCA_964526895.1 uncultured Planococcus sp.
GGCAGCTTTTTTGCAGTATATTTTTAGATGGCTGCGGTGGCACACAATATTCAGGAAGCCAGAACAGGGAGATATTATTTTAACCTAGAAAAACAATAGGTTCAGTAAAATAGTAATGATAATCGACAATACTATGGATATGATTAAACTTCCCATACAGGACATGCGCATAATGATCCCACCTTCTTGGATGATACAGACTCTTTACCCGGTTCGATTAGTGGAGTAAACCACAGCTTATCGGCGCAACAGGTAATCGTTGTCGTAAAGGAAGCCACTGCTTATATCGATGAACAGGAAACTGTCTGGAGACAGAGGGTAGCTGAAGGTGCGGACGATGTCGCCGGTCTCGATGTCTGAGTATGTATCAGACAGGATTCCGCGCGGCCATTTTTTCATTCGGATGATATTCTCCAGGAAAAAAGGACGGAAAGCCCAATAGGAGCCGATGTGTTCGCTTTCAATTTTCCAGCGAGCATCCCGTTTCTGATAATTTGAAGAAATTTGCTGTCCATTGGCGTTGCAGATATACATCCTGAAACTTTCTTTGTTAAAAGGTTCACCCAAAATTTTCAGGAAGTCATCTGCCTGGTCGGGACCTGTCCAATGTATTGAGGCCCTTTTCAGAATTTCTTCACAAGAAGCAGCGAATGCAAGGCATTTTGTAATTAAAGATTTTTCCGTGTCGATGAATCGTTGGATGCTTTCGCCGATATCTACTTGGATTGAGTTATTGGGCAACAGTGTAAAATCGGGCTTTGCCAAATAATAACCTTGATAATAATGGCCGCCGTGTTTCCAGGCAAATTGGAACTGGTAAGCGTCTTCAATATGCTCATAGGATAATTTAGCCCCGATTCGGCGTGCAAGCAGGGAAAGTGAATACACAATATCCTGAAAAACATCCGGTCTGTTTGTGCGGATGACAGTTGTATCAATTTTCAGGATATCCGGTTTCAATTGCCGTATGCGATCGATGTTGGAACTTTTAGCGCCAACATGGTCCACTGCAATTTGAATGCCATAAGTTTTATAATACAAGAGAAGATGATTCAGTGACTCAAAGTCTTCTTCAAATGCATGCTCTGTAATCTCAAGAACAATCCTGTTCAGAGCAAAACCTTTTGCTTCAAATTCCTGCAGCGTACTGATAAAGTCATCGCCGCCATTAAAAAGCAATTGCTTGGCATCGCGGTAAAGAAACAGTTTACAGCCATTGCCGTTATCCAGCATTTCTTTCATTGCAAGCTTCAGCAAATGTGTATCGACTTCAATTTTAAAATCGTCCGGCACATCAGGATTCTGGAAAAAGTCCCCCAGACTTCGCCATTCCTCGTTATGCTTGAATCGTCCGCGTACTTCGTAACCTATAATGGTATGTTTTACGGCACTGATGATGGGTTGGAAAACGGGTTTTACATTTTGAAGATTTTCAAGAACCAGTAACGGGTCCATGGTATTCGCCTCCTTTGGCAGTAAAGGGATACCTCAATAAGGGAATGTATCAGTTAGTTTTCAATGCTCCACAGAAAGGAGCCCAAGCGAAAAAGCATTCCGGATTGAAATCTTAAAATTCTCTTCTATTATATTCTATTCTGTATGGAACGAAATAATTCCTTCCTTTCCCCTAATCCATCCTGTTTACTGGAAACTGTTTGAGGCTATATGCCTTGTAGAGCCAGACAGTGAACAAAACCCTTTAAATTTGACCGATAAAGCTTGCAAAGGGTCATGGGTATCCCCTATAATTTGAAGCATTGTGCCAGGAAAGCGGGAAGGATAGACTCTCTTTCAAAAAGTCTGCATGCATCTGCGCGGCTTTTTTTTATTGGCTTTCGAAGACAATGATTTTAATAAAGGAATGAGGAATTCATATGGATAAACTTTATAGTGGGTTGATTATTTTTGCGGGATCCGTATTGCTCGGATTTGCATTTAATATGTTTTTATTGCCGCACGAAATCCTGTCAGGAGGGATCACAGGTGTGGCGATGATCTTTAGTTTGATGACACCTATCAATGCTGGGATCTGGCTGCTGCTCCTCAATATACCGATTCTGATACTCGGATGGATGAAACTGGGCAAAATGTTCATCGCCAACAGCATTTTTTCAGTGGCTGTCACATCAATCTCAATGCTCTATATTCCAGTGATGAAAGTGACAGAAGACGCGCTATTATCTTCTGTATTCGGCGGAGTGCTGGTCGGAGCCGGAGTCGGCTTCATCATCCGTTTCTACGGATCAACCGGCGGATTTGATGTTGTCGGGCTCCTGTTGACGATGAAGCGCGATATTCCACTCGGCTTCATAGTGTTTTTGCTGAATAGTCTTGTGGTATTTGTTTCAGGCTTCATTTTCAACTGGGAACTGGCGATGTATACGATGGCGTCCATCTATATCACCGGACTTGTTGTTGACCGGATCCATACACGACACATTAAGCTCAGTCTGATGGTAGTTACCGGAAAAGGCGACGAAGTAAAATCGAAATTGCTGGAAAGCCTTTACCGTGGCATTACCGTCACTGACGGTGAAGGAGCTTATTCAGGCAATAAAGTCAAAGTGCTTTATACTGTCATTTCACGTTATGAACTGGCTCTAGTGCGTCCATTGATCAAATCGATTGATCCTAACGCATTTGTCAGCATTAATGAGACAATGGAAGTCATGGGTAATTTCCGTAGAGATAACAGTTTCAAAAAAACGCCGGCATGACCGGCAAAAGCCGTTTCTGCTGATAAGCAGGAGCGGCTTTTTTTGAGGACGTTTGGAATTGAGTGACGCAATATGATCCTTTTATTCATCTGTAAACTGCTGGCATTTTGCTGAACATAAAAAAAGCCAAGGCAAGGGGCTTGGCTTTTCAAGACATAACTTCTTCCACTTGGAAGCGGAGTACAGTTTTTAATTTGGCGGGAGCAGTTTTCGGGAAATCGTTCAGATAGATTTCCCGGTGTTTTTGGCTGCGGCGCCGGCAGTCGTTTTCTTCGAGAAAGCGGTGCATCTTTTCAAAAGTATCCGTTTCATTGTCATAAGGGCCGGTATGAAGAATTTGCACAGCCATTCCTTCCTCAATTTCTTCGAACATCACTTCATTCAATAAATCATTGTGTTTTGAGCGCCTTGCGATTTCGAATGCTTTAAGGACTGTGCCATTCTCGGCAAAATCAGGCTGTCTGATCATCAACTTATACAAACGATCACTTGGTTTGCCGACATTCTCGCCCAGACTCCAGACAGCTTCGAATGGATACAGGGCATATTCATAATAGCCTGGAGGATCGAAGCCATGCTTTGGCATCCGGCGAATGGCATGTGAAAGTGAAAGGAGAATTTCCTTATGTTTTGAAAACTCTTCGCTGGCGGGATTGCCTTTACCCTGAATTACAAAAAAACGTTGCTTGGGAATGTGAATCAAGACCGGTGAAGGCTTCGGCAGATAAAATTGCTTTTCAGCTTTTCGCCATTCATGCTTCATAGTATCCTCCTGTCTTCTGCTGGGATGGTTATTCGATGAATTTCACATCTTTGATCCAAGTCGAGAGATGGGACTTTACTTGTTCATTCATTTCAGGGTCTACATTCTCCAGTAAGTCGAGCTCATACCAGCTGTCATCCCTGGTTTTAACAAAGGTATTGGTGAAAGTCGGATTTTTGATCGATATTTCAGATGACTGCGGTTTTATCTGTTTTTCGATATCAAGTGTTAAAATAGTGCCGATTTGCTTCGGCATTCCTCTTTGCCCTGACAAAAAATTGCCGAGTGAATAAATGACAAAAACTTGCCGGCCGTCGGCAGTTTCGATCCATTCGGGTGGCTGCAGAACATGCGGGTGATGACCGAGTATAATGTCGGCACCGTTTTCAGCTGCAAATTTGGCAAGATCCTTCTGGTAAGCGTTCGGCAGTGGATGATACTCTTCACCGAAATGCAGATTCAGGACAACGACTTCGGAAAGTTCTTTTGCTTGTTGGAGGTCGGATTTGATCAGTTCTTTGTCAATCAGGTTCACCATATATTCTTTGCCTGCGGGAACGGGGATTCCATTTGTGCCATACGTATATGCCAGAAATGAAAAAGTAATGTCGTTTACTGTCATCAGCGTCGGCTGGTTTCTTTCTTCAGGCGATAAATAAGCGCCCGTACGTTCCATACCAATACCGTCCCAGTAGGCTATTGCACTTTCAATGGCCGGAATTCCCCGGTCAAGGGTGTGGTTATTTGCCATGGTAACGAGATCGACCCCGGCATCTTTTAATGCATCCCCGACCTCAAAAGGACTATTGAAGCTTGGATAACTCGATAACCCGATTTCCGAACCGCCGACAATACTCTCTGAGTTAGCCACTGTAATATCAGCCTGTTCGAGATAAGGTTTTACTTTCTTCAGCATGGGGTCAAAATCGTATCCCTCTGAACTTTCCACCGAGTTGTAAACTCTGCTGTGAATCAGGATATCTCCAACTGCGGATAAAGAGACAGTCCGGGTCTGGGAAAATTCAGGTGTAGCAGGTGGTGTATTTCGGGCTTCAAAAATCGGATCGACAGAGGCAGGTGCAGCAGGAATATTCGTCGTTAAACAGCCTGCCAGCAATAAAACTGGAAGCAAACGGGCCATAAACATAGAGTAGCGCCTGGCATTCATCGGTATCACTCTCCAAATCAGTGGATATAACATACTCAGATTTCATTTCCGTTTGCTGTGTGAATTGTTAGGAAAGCGGAATATTAATAAAAATAAAAAAATTTAACGGTAGTTTAACACCATACTACAACATTTATAGGATGATTACTAGTTCTTTTCAGCCAA
>CAZGMW010000159.1:0-4737 GCA_964526895.1 uncultured Planococcus sp.
CCGCACAGCCAAAGTGGCTTATGACCCGAAGAGCTGGGCCACAGGAGTCTGGACATAGAAAAGCGGAAACGGCCGTTCAGCTCCGAAAGGCATAAGACGAAACAGCAGAGTGGCCTTGGCCACGGCAGCTGGATTAGCTTATGACCCGAGGAGTTGGGTCGCCGGAGTCTGGACAATAGAAAAGCAACTGTGCCCGTTAAGCCCCGACAAGCGCTGGAGGGTTTGAGCGGCATGGCGGTTTTTGCCATGATGGTCAAAACCGAAGCGACTCGAGGGGCTGGGCCACAGGAGTCTGGACAATAGAAAAGCGACGGCACCCGTTCAGCTCTAAATCTGGACAAAAAAAAGAAGCCGATCCAGATTAAGGATCGACCACAAAAGGGGGAAATGAGAATGTTGCTGTGTTCTTTATAAGTATGCCCATATGGATTAAGGTTTAAACATTTTCTTCAAAAAAATTTCTATTTATTTTCTCCAATTCTTCGAGAAATGGAAATGCTTCGTTTTCAGCTATCTGGCCGTCACTGTATCTTACTTTTTCATAAGTTTTAAAGAATGAACCAGTAAAAGGCAACTCTTCACGCTGCGCCCATTCCCTTACAGTTTCATGCTCGAAACGGCCTTTCTCCGCTGCTGTTGCTTCCTTTTCAAACTCTCTGAAAGCCTGTCGGATTTCGTGGATGTTGACTAAGTCATACCCTCTGGCGATTTCCGGCTCTTTGGGCTCCTCAGACACTTCACTGAAGCGATTAATTTCAACAATTGACTCTTCTTTTGGACCTGCAAACTGCGGTTTGATCTTCCGAATCAAAATAATTCCGATAATCAGCATTATCACAATTCCGATTCCGCCGATCAATGTATAGTCAATTTCCATTCCTGGTGAATAAGGCAGTTCCTCGGGTTGATCAGCCTGCTCTTCCATACTATTCAGATTATCAAGCATATCCTCTTCATTGGATAGCCCGTTGATGAAATCTACCAGCCAATTGAGTGCTCCTGCAAAAGGCCACAATACTACCGATAAGACTCCTGCAAAGAGGGTTCCGGCAAGTCGCCGTACTTCATCTGCCAACAGATAAACCATAAAAGCAGCGGCTCCGGATACTGTCAGAATTGCTGCCGAAGCCATAATTGCCTCTCTTAAATTTGCACCGTCACGGCGTGCAGCCAGATAGCGATAAAATAATCGTGAAACAGTATAAAAGATGATGGCGGCAGCTGCGAGCGGCAATAAAAGGGTTTGAGAATTACCGAGTGGATTGAAAATACTCAATACTATTGCAATGGTGAGCACCACGAGAAAAAGAATAAGAAATAAACTTTCCTCACTGTTTTTGTCTTCCAACTCAGAAAATCTGGCATGAAGCCGATATGCAGAAAGAATTGATAGAGCTATAAATGTTCCGATCGACACACCGGCAAGCAAAGACAACCCCATGATCAGTACCGCTGCACCAAGCACAAGCGGCGGATTATAAGGCTTCCGCCAACTGATTATCGCGGCTGCCAAAGCAGTGGCGAACACTAAGCCGAGCCAGATGAGCACCAATGGAAATCTTGCTTCTATATCTATAAAGAGGAAAAGAAATGAAATCAGGAAAGCATCCTGAACATAGGCGGAAGCCGATGAAAATCTGGCTATCATGCAATCACCCGCCCTTCTTCAGTGCGCAGAATTTTCAATTCCGTTTTCCGGCTCCATTTCGGTAAGTAATTCTGGACGGCATCCAAGTTGTCTGTCATGAGATAAGTCGTGTAAGGCAATTCCGTATGAATGTCCAAATGAGCAATCATCGAAGCAAAAGGCATCGTGGCATTATTCTTGGATATTACGGACAGAAGCTCCAATGCATTCTGCCTTTGCCGGCTTCCTTCACCGGGAGCCAAGTATAGATATGGCATCTTGCCTGCCGACCGGATATTGATTGCTATTGCATATGGCACACCTTCACTGAAGCAATTTTCGATATATGACGCCAATTCTTCAATTCTTTCCTCCAGATTTGAAATCGCTGCATATCGATCAGCGACATTCAATACGAAGAGCATTGCTTCATTGGCTACATGATTGAAAACTTTCGTCTGATACGTCTGCAGACGTGCACTTGCCTTCCAATGAATTTGATTGAATTGATCAGTCGAAACATAATCCCTGGTTCCAATCGGTTCGAAAAGATCCTCAAAAAGAGAATGGCGCAGATTGAATTGCCCCGGCTTCTGTTTTGATGGCGCATATCTGAATTGATATTTACGCAATTTCGGGTACACAAGATGCTCCTGTAAAATTTCGTTTCCGTATTCGAGCATCAGACTGCCGTGCCCAAAAGGGTGTGGGATAGATAATTCCATCCTTTTGATGCGGGACAAGCCTCGGCGCTTGCCTGTAATCGGCACTTTTAAAGCAATCGTCTCTTTATAGCCCACTGTAAAAGGGATATCGAGTTCAATCAATTCCATATAAACGCCTGTTTCCTGTCCAACCGGCACGACCGAATCGGTAAACCAGACTTTTAAGTTTGCATCCCAAATCGGCATTCCTTTATTTTCAAAAATCAACTCCCATTGGGAATCACCACCATTCAAAACCCTTTTTCTGATTTTCCGATTTTTGAAAATGAGTTTTTCTTCCAGTTTCGAAAAATAAGCCAATTGAAGCAAGACAATAATGGCTATGAAGACCGTTAATACCGCAACCCCAAATTGTAAAAATGCCATAGCCATAAAGAACAGCACAAATAGAAAAGCCAACGCCCTTTTAGTGTTTTTTATTCCGTAATCATGACGGATCCAGTCCATTTCAGTAAGCCTCTACCGGGGATGCTACCGAGGAAGAAATTTCTTTCAGCAATGCTTTCGCATCATGAACCAGCATCCCTTCCACAGTCAATAGGATTCGGTGAACGGCTACCGGTTCCAATATGTACTTGACATCATCAGGCGTGACAAAATCACGGCCATCCAAAAAGGCTCTGCCTTGAGCTGCGTGAACCAGGGCAAGCGCAGCCCTTGAGCTGAGCCCCAATTCGATTGAAGGGTGTTCACGTGTGGCACGTACCAGATTCAGGATATATTTTTCGATATCCTCATGGACATTTACCTCGCCGGCTCCTTTGGACCATGCTGCAACATCTTCCACAGACGCAATATTCTGAATTACTTTTTTATGCGAAACATTGTCACGGAAGTTTCTGATAATCGACATTTCTTCCTCATAATCAGGATAACCGATTTCCAACCGGAACAGGAATCTATCCAATTGCGCCGCTGGTAACGGAAAAGTTCCCTGCTGTGATTCCACAGGGTTTTGTGTAGCGATTACCATAAAGGGTTGTGGCAGTTGTAACGTTTCACCATCGATCGTCGCCTGTTTTTCTTCCATGGATTCCAGCAGGCTGGATTGTGTACGAGGTGTAGCCCTGTTAATTTCGTCAGCAAGCAGGATATTGGCCATAACAGCTCCAGGCCGCAATTCAAATTCCTGATTTTTCGGATTGAAAAAGCGGATTCCTGTTACGTCTGAAGGCAATACATCCGGCGTAAACTGAAGTCTCCGGAACATACCATTGAACGATCCTGCAAATGCTTTGGCCATCCATGTTTTACCTGATCCCGGTACACTTTCAAGCAATACGTGTCCTTGTTGGATCAACGCAATTAACATAAAGTCAATTTCTTTTTCGCGTCCTACAACCAATTGATTTAAATGTTCTTTTACTTCTTTCAAATTCTCCATTGAATTGCACCCCTTTGTTTTATCATCTTTATTTTACTTGCTCGGCTCCTGTGTAAATTTATAAATTGTTTTACCTTGATGGAAGGCTTCTCCCCTGAAGTGTTTAAAATCTTCCCGTGCGATTAAGACTGTCCGAAAATCGAGAAAATCGTTCTTTTCAACCGTGATCGAAGGGATCTCCCCTGCTTTCAAACGGTCTAATAATTCATTGTAATCTGTCATTTCACAAATCTCCTTTTGCAATATTTCCTGTGCATCAAGTCTGCTATAATACATAACGGACACAGATTAAGCCGAAATCTCTCAGCCGTTCTGCCACTTATTATACAACATGCTTTGCTTTCAGACAGTCATTTCTACCAAAAAACGGCAAAAAGTGTCTTTATTATTATAGGAGGATATTGTATGTTACACATTTTCGAGAAACACAAAATTATATATACCGTGCCAATAGCCTATGGTCTCTATTATTTGGCATTCCAGGACATCTCAGTATTCTGGTACATGTACACTTTTGCATTGTTAATCTTAATGTCAGTTGCTATTCTTTTCAGCGATATCCAAGATGAAATGCGCACCTGGAAATCATTTTTATATGGTATAGTGGCAGCCCTGGCAATCTATGGGATCCTGTTCGCAGGCTATCATACGCTGGAAATGTTAGGCTCAGGAACCTCCAAGCACACAACCGAATTCCTGTTAATTTTCACTCCAGCCTCAGTCTGGCATCTGCTGCTGTTAATGTTCATCATAGTACCTGGTGAAGAATTGTTTTGGAGAGGTTTTGTGCAGCAACAGCTTAAGCAATATATGCCGGCTTCGCTTGCCATTCCGATCGCCTCTGTTTTATTCGGATTTACGCTTGCACTAGCAGGGTTTTGGCCAGGAATATTTGCCGGCATTGCAGTTGGCTTAGTCCTCGGATTTCTTTATGAAAAGAAAAAAAGTATGCCGCTGCTCATCATTGCACGATTATTGCTGATGGTGCTAATATTTATCGT
>CAZGMW010000160.1:0-2500 GCA_964526895.1 uncultured Planococcus sp.
TAGAAGTGATTCCTTTCGCACTCTCCGTCTGGGTTTGGGTGCTCGTGTAGTTTTCGCTGTCAGGATCGATAAGATAGTATGTCTTGGAAAAAATTTGGCCGATTTCATTGCAACCGTTTTGAAATTCATTTAAAAAATTCATCATATCTTCCTGCTCTAGGTCCTGAAAATTAAAATTATCGAAATCAGCAGTCAGCTGATCAATTTTCACAAACAGTTCCCATGAATAATGGGATACTTTCCCATCTTCTAATTTATCGATCGCTTCCCGCATATGATCCAGACAATACCGGATGGAGCGTGGAAAGCTGGAATTTGAAACCAGGAAAGTCAGCACGAGAGATGGATCCATTTTTGGCGGATTCGCCTTCAGATAGGCGTCGTAGCCATTTGTCATTCGGAGAGCCGCCAGCCAGTAATAATAATCTTCCGATTGCTGCGCTGCCGACCTCGCGAGTGTACGTTCACAAACCACATTCAGGATTCGCGCAGTTTTTTCAGCCCGCTCCAGCCATTTCCCAATTTTGATCATTTGATACTCGACACCGCGGGACATAGATGATTCCACAATGCCCTGAGAAGTTAATGCGGTGTTTTTGACTTTCTGAAGAAATTGCTGCATCTCGCGAACAGAAAGATTTTCTGTGTCCATTTCCTGCAGCGTCAAATAGCATCTGTTCCAAACTTCCCAATAGTCGTCAGTCATATGATCCCGGCTAACCCGGGCATTTTCACGAATGAAACGGACGCAACTTGCCACAGAGTTAAAGTTCTCTTCTTCCATAGCCAGATAATAGACAAGCTGATCTTCATTATAAGCCGGCAAGGACTTGATATACTCCATCATATCTGTTGAAGCGCAAATTTCATATATGAGTTTCCAATCGTCATCCCTGACCAATTCTTCATCAGACGCTTCAATCATCTGCAATAATTGTACATCCAGAATTCGCGCATTGTTCTCGGCGCGTTCTGCGTTTCTTGACATCCAGTATAAGGAATTTGCCACTCGGCTCAGCATTCAGGAATCTCCTCCTTCTTCTTCTTCTTTTTTCTTAAAGACCCATGTATCTTTTCCTCCGCCGCCCTGGGAAGAATTGACTACCAGTGATCCTTCCTTCAATGCGACGCGCGACAGTCCTCCCGGCAAGACGTTTGTCTCTTTCCCGCGCATGACGAAAACTCTTAAATCCACATGGCAAGGATAGAATTTTTCTCCTTGATAAGCGGGTGCACGCGACAATTTGATTGTTGGCTGCGCGATATATTGATGAGGAGATTCAATAATTTTCTCGCGGAATATCTCAATCATTTCTTTAGATGCGTGAGGACCTACCAGCATATCGTATCCGCCCGAAGCGCCGACGTTTTTCACTACAAGCTCCTCGAGATGATCAAGCACCCATTCCCGCTCTTCTTCATTCTCCAGGAGATAAGTTTTCACGTTATCAATAAGCGGTTCTTCATCCAGATAATAACGGATCATTTCCGGTACATATACATAAATCGCTTTATCATCGGCGACTCCATTGCCGATACCGTTAAGGATTGCCACATTGCCTTTTCTGTATGCCTGCAGCAAACCCGGCACCCCTAATGCAGAATCTTCGTTGAATGCTTCAGGATCCAGATAATCATCATCAATCCGGCGATAGATGATATCCACTTTTTTCAGACCGCGTATCGACTTCATATATACAACATTCTTTTTAACAACCAGATCACGGCCTTCGACCAGATCGATCCCCATTTGTTGCGCAAGGAATAAATGGTCATAATAAGCGGAATTGTACATGCCAGGAGTCAATAGAACGGCAAAAGGTTTGCCTTTTTGAGATGCTGGAGCATGGTCGAGGATTGCCTGGTGCATATGGGTCATTTGATGTTCGAGCGTTTGCACGGAATGTTTGGCAAAGAACTCAGGATAAACCTGCCTCATTACATAACGATTTTGATAAACATAGGACATTCCCGACGGATTGCGGAGATTATCTTCCAGAACATGATATTTTCCGCTTTCATCACGAATCAGGTCTATGCCTGCAAGAAAAATATGATTTTTTAAAGGAACATCAATCCCTTTTACCTGCTTTTCATAATAATAAGGATTTTCTTCAATCAGTTTTCGCGGGACTATGCCGTCTTCCAGAATACGCTGCTCATTATAAACATCTTCAAGGAAAAGATTTAACGCTTCTGCCCGTTGGATCATCCCTTTTTCAACCACTTCCCATTCTTCCGGCGGGATGATGATCGGCACGAAATCAAATGGCATGGTTCTTTCTGTCCCAACATTATTATTATAAACTGTGAACGTAATACCCTGTCTCAGGAAAGACAATTGGGCGGTTTCATGCTTCTCCCGCAATTCTTCATCGCTAAAATGCTGGAGTAACTGAAAGAAATTTCTATAATGAGGTTTCGGTTGTTTATCTTCTTCAAACATTTCATCAAAAAACGGTTTTACCGAATATGATTGGAACATAATTCCCCTCCTCTT
>CAZGMW010000160.1:2600-4719 GCA_964526895.1 uncultured Planococcus sp.
GGTTTTATCCGCTTTATCCAGCGTATCTTTTTCCTTGTCCATCATTTCCTGCTGACTGTCGATTGCACCCTTGACGGAATCTACAGCTTTAGATACATATGGCTTGGCCTTATCGACCATACCACCTGATTGTTCGTTAAAGCGGTCCAGACCTTTTTTAACATTCTCTTTCATATTTCCTGAACTTTTTGAAGTGCCGTTGGAGTCTACTTTCTTCTGGGCCATTGCCGATCCGATTGCAGCTCCTATGCCTAATAATACTAATTTGCTGAACATTCCACCTGAACGTTTCGCCATTGGAATCACTCCTTCTCAGTATTTAAATACACTGTATTACTTACTATTGACTAATTGAGGGTCACCTAAACATTTTTCCAGTAAAAAAGACACCTTCGCTTCCTGCCGGGTGTCTGTTGTGCGGTAATATTTTTATTAAATTTTACCTTCCTGCTGGAGCACCTTTTCGAAAGCATTTACCACTTCAGGATCGTATTGGATTCCTGAAAGTCTGCGAATTTCTTCCATCGCATATGTCGCACTGAACGCCTTACGGTAAGATCTGTCTTCGGTCATCGCATCAAATGTATCGCAGACACCGATGATTTTTGCTTCCAACAAAATTTCGTCCGCTTTCAAACCAAATGGATAGCCTCTGCCATCGATTCGTTCATGATGTTGTTCTACAATTTCTGCAAGCTTCTTGTAAGCCGTTTTCCGAAGCATATCTGCGCCGTCACCCGGATGTTTTTTAATCATATCGAACTCTTCACCCGTCAATTTCCCCGGCTTGTTGAGCACTTCTTCAGGAATATTGATTTTGCCGATGTCGTGAAGTATGGAAGCGATGAATAGATCGTCCACCCTTTGTCTGTCCAAATTCATTTTCGAAGCAGTTTTAACGGCAAACTTTGAAACTCTTGAGCTGTGACGATAAGTATATTTATCTTTTCTTTCCACTATTTCACCAATTTTTCTCAACTCTTTTACATCTTCGCTTAATGAATGAAAAACCATAGCATTTGAAATGGAAAGGAAAGTTACATCACTTTTAGCAGTGAGTTGTAAAACTTCTTCTAGATTTTTCACTGAAATTAAATCATCTGGACCGATCATTCTGACTTCTCCGTTTAACTTCAGCTCCATTTCGCCACTCAATATATAGAAAAATTCCTGGACATCAGCCTCGTCGCTTGGAAACAGCAGCATTAACTTATCTTTTTGAACAGTCTGCTTCATAATTTCCATTCCACCGCCACGACCTAAAAGGCTCAAAGAATTCGAGTCGTTTGTGACTGTTTCAAGATATCCATTCTTTAATATGTCCAAGCCTTTCACAAATACACATCCTTCCAAAAAAAAGTACTATAAGGGTTTGAATATACCCTAATAGTACTTTATCTGCTGCATATTAGACAACATAATTTTACCAGTCAATCACTTTAATCGGATCGATCATTCTTTCACGATCAGCGAATTGAACTGGAATCCACACCATTTCAACAGTCAGGCCGGATGCTGTTGCATTTTCCATCCCTTGGAACGTCATAGCCTGTGTTTTTGTATTCAAAGCAGCAATTTCTGCTTCAACTTTCGAATCGTAATTGTTCCAAGCTTCGGATTTTTTCTGTTTGTCAGAAACTCCGGATACCTCTACTAAATAATCTTCATACATTTCTTCTGCCAATGTCTGCACTCTAGCGATTTCTGCATAAATTTCGTTGTTCACTCTGTATACTTCTGCCAAAGCGGTTGCTGTTTCCGAATTAACGGCTGGCTGTTCGGTCGTTTCAGCAAACCCTCCGCCCGTAAATGCAGTAAAGATCAATAGCAATGAAAAAAGTGCAGTGATTGAATATTTCTTCAACATTCTGTTTCCTCCTCTTTTCTCTGATAAAGCTTGAATATAATAAGGAGTATCCAGCGGAAATGTACCTATTATACTGCAAGCACCTCACTTATAAGTATAAATGAACTAGGCATAAAGAACAATATCAACTTGAAAATTTTACAAAATAAACAAGCCGGAAATATTCCGGCTTATCTCTTTACGGCAGTACCGTCGTACCCATCAAATAACGGTCACATTCTCTTGCAGCTTCCCGGCCCTCATTTATCGCCC
>CAZGMW010000161.1:0-4703 GCA_964526895.1 uncultured Planococcus sp.
ATCGAAAAACTGTTTTCTGCCTGTCGCGGAGTTTTATTGATGGTGACTTTATGATCCAAATTGGTGATGGCGGACGCTTTTTGCAAGCCTGCCTGCGCCCCTTGATAGAGCACTTCACCGCCGGTCACACCGGCGCCTGGGCCCATTTCAATGATTTCATCCGCTGTTTTGATGACGGCCAAATTGTGTTCAATGACGACGACGGTATTGTAATTGTCTCTCAAACTTTCCAGCATGTAAGTCAACTTCTCGATTTCTTCCGGATGCAGACCCGCACTCGGTTCGTCGAAAATATACGTGATGTTGTTCAGACTGCTGCCCAAATGACGCGCAATTTTCACGCGCTGCGCTTCGCCGCCGGACAGAGTGCCCATATTTCGTGCCAGACTCAAATAACCAAGCCCCAAGTCAACCAGCTGTTTGACACTCGGATGCACCTGCTGCGCAATCGATGTGCCAACCGGATCTTTTATTTTCACCAGTTCCCCCAGCAAATCTGTCATTTCCAGCCGATCATATTGCGCGATGTTCAAGCCGTTGATTTTGCATTCCAGCACTTTCGGATTCAATCCAGAACCTTCGCAGGTCGGACACGGTGTACGGGCCATCATCGACAGAACATCTTCCTGGGACGTAATTTTCAGTTTTGTGAGGTCACGGTTAATGTACAGGCGAATAAACCGGGGAAGGATGCCGTCCCATTCTATGTCCCTATTGCCTACTTTGTAATAATAAGTTTGAAATGCCCGCTCGCCTTCCGGCGGTCCGTAGACCAGAAGATTATATTTTTCTTCCGTAAAATCTTTGATGGGGAGATCAGGGTCGAACAATCCGCCGTCCACCATCCATCTGCCCTGCCAGCCGGGCGGCGCGAGCGGCTTAAATCTCACTGCGGAGTCTCTGAGCGACTTCGAGTGATCGATGAGTTTGTGGATATCCGTCGTAACGATTTCTCCGAATCCGCTGCATTCCGGACATTTCCCAAAAGAACTGTCACTGGAAAACTCGGTGGCTGAGCCGATTGGCGGGCTGCCGATTCGTGAAAACAGCAGCCGGATTAACGGATCGATATCCATATAGGTGCCGACAGTCGAGCGCGAATTGCCTCGGACCGGTTTCTGTTCCACGACGACTACCGGACTTAAATTTTGCATCAAGTCCGCGTGGGGCCGCTCATATCTCGGCATCTGGTGCCGGATATAAAGCGGATAATTCAACGTCATCTGCCTTCTGCTCTCTGTCGCCAAGGTATCGAAGACGACCGAACTTTTCCCCGACCCCGACAGGCCGGTGAACACATTTATCTTTTCTTTCGGGATATTCAAATCGATATTCTTCAAATTATTTTCCTGTAAGCCTCTCAGGATGATTTCATCTCTTTTTTTTGCCATGGTGAACTTCTCCTTTTTCAGTCAAATCAAGGGATTAACCCGCTAATATAAGGGTTCCCTGTTTTGGCGGGGCTCACACAAATGTTTATGAAAGTATGAATGAAAAAATCCGCCTATTATGAAATAGGCGGATTTCTTATGTTGGTTTTGTGTATAAGGTGAAGTGATATAAACTTTCATCTGAAACAGCCACATATTAGCGAAGTGCAATATTCACTTTTGACATAATGTCTATCGCAATTTAAAGTTTAATCAGACAACCTTTTTATGACACTGGAGACAGCACAAGATTCTTGAGGCTGAACAAGCATTCCTCCAATGTTTTATTATCTGAAAGGAGGAATCGATATTACTTTTGGTCCTCGAATTTTCAAAACTGGAATTGCAGTTATAATTGCCATATATGTATGTGGATTTTTCGGATTCGAAACTATTGTGTTTGCAGCTGTTGCAGCTATTTTGACTGTACAGCCATCGTTGTACCGAACTTGGAAGCAATTGCCCGATCAATTGATTACAAATACAGTAGGTGCATCCATCTCGGTGTTTTTTATCTATTTTTTTGGCGAAAATCCGGTCACCATCGGTTTAGTTATTATGATAATGATTTCATTAAGCTTGAAATTAAAAATGGACAGCACCATTCCACTGACTCTTGTAACGGTCGCTGCAATCATGACTTCCGGTGCAGGTGAGGATATGTACTTTGCCCTGGAAAGATTTTTAGTTATTTTAATAGGAACAATTTCTGCGATATTAGTTAATCTGGTCGTTTTCCCCCCGAAATATAAAAAGAGTTTTTCAGATAACATCCACTCAACTTTTCAGGATATGTCACTACTATTAAGGACCGCCATTTCAAATGAGCTGACAGAAGATTCCTATCAGGTTCTATCCCGCAACTTTAAGAAAGAACTTGAAAACTTAGTGGAGCAATTCAAATTGTTCGATGAGGAAAGAATCAAGCTCGGAAAATCACCAGCAAAACAATTGAATGACAGAGAAATAATTGTTTTCAGGCAGATGCTGAAGACATTAGAGCAGGGAGATCAGCTTCTCGAAAAAATTGAAGACCATTACTTTCAGAGCAAGTCTGCAAAAAACATCAATCAATTATATGATCAGTACCTCGAAGAACTAATAAAATATCACGAGTATCTATTTTTGAAATATCAAGGAAAGATTAAAGAATTTCAGCATTCAGACGCAGATGTGTTAAACCGAAGAAACGAATTTTATGAATCGGTGCTTTCGCTCCCTAAGGAAGATCGGGAAAAAAATATGCGATTAATGATCGTAGCATCCGCTCTTTTTGATTATACTTTTTATCTGCACCGTCTTGATCAATTGCTGAATCAGTCCCAAAAATAATATTGATAAACTCCCTCCGCGAATCGTGGAGGGAGTTTGCATTTACGGCATATTAAATCCGCTTCTTTTACTCAGATACTCAATCGATACTGAGTCATGCGCCGTAAGCATAGATTTTAAAATTCTTCATGAGTAGCCGGATCCATATCAAATAATCTGCCATCCGGACGGGACAGCGATGCTATCGCAGCCATTTCTTCTTCATTTAATGTAAAGTCGAAAATAGCCAGATTTTCCCGCTGCCGCTGAGGGGAAGTGGATCTCGGAATCGACACGGAACCAATCTGGTATTGCCAGCGCAACACAATTTGCGGAACTGTTTTATTATGATTTTGAGCAATCTTCACGACTGTTTCATTCGACAGGATATCTGCTGCCCTGGCAACGGGACTCCACGACTCGGTTTGAATATCCAGTTTCTCATGCACTTTGCGCTGTTCTTCCTGATTAAAGAATGGATGCAATTCGACCTGATTGAGACTCGGCGTCACGCCGGTTTCCCGAATAATGCGGTCCAGATGTTCAGGCAGGAAGTTACTTACACCAATCGACCGGACGAGCCCCCATTTCTTCGCATCGATCAAGGCTTGCCACGCTTCCACGTATTGGTCCTGATTCGGCAACGGCCAATGGATCACGTACAGATCGAAATAATCCAGATTCGAACGGTACAAAGATTCCTGAATCGCAACCAACGCTTTTTCGTACGTGTGATAACGTCCAGGCAGTTTAGAAGTAATCCACAAATCTTCACGCGAAACGCCGCTGCGCTTAATGCCTTCCCCGACTGCCCCTTCGTTCTCATAATTATAGGCCGTGTCGATCAGCCGATAACCGGCATTGATTCCGCTGCTGACTGCGTTTGCCCCGGCATTGCCCCAAAGTCCATATGTACCAAGCCCCGTTACCGGCAAAGTTGTTCCATCGTTCAATGTCACTTCTGGTATTGCTCTTTCCATCCATTTCCACTCCTCTCGTTTCTACGTTAAGATTACTCTTACCAAATAACAAATTCAAACTATTCAATCACTGGAAACTCGAATGTATTAGGAGTTCTATCAATCTAGGAAATAAAAACCCGTTTAATAATATGTAAATAATTTTCTTATAAATGACTGAAAAGCAATTTTCCTTTAAATCAAATCCATTTTTCCTCTTTCAGCTGTCTCAATATTTGTGCAAGGGGAGACGGAAGTTAATGGAATGTTTGACCACTAGTGGCATAGACTGCTCAGTCAATAGTAAGATACTCAATCAACCAACAATCCTGATACTCGCCCTCGTGAAGTTCACGTTCTGGAAGCAATTTCACTTTCTTAAAACCACATTTCTCATAACATTTTATCGCCCTCGTGTTTTTTGCTTGAGGGTCCATCACTATCCGGTCTGCGTTTTTATGTTCGATTAGAAATTTAATCATGGATGTAACAAGTAATGTGCCAATTCCTTTGTTCCAATACTCTGTTTCTCCAATAAATTGATCTGTCCCATAAATATTTTCATTCAAATATCCATATTCCTTTTTCGTTTCCTCATCCAATCGATAAAATTGGACATAGCCAATTTCTTTACCTTCATATTCCATAATACATTTAACTTCTTCATCATCATGAGCATAAAAAACTTCATTTACCTTTTCTAAATCAAAAGGATTATCTCTGCCTTCATAAAACTCAAGAACCTGTGGATCTGAGAGCCATTTTGCTAACAAGATATTATCTTCTTTTACCAATCTTCGAACTTTCAATTTCCCATTTTGAAATAACATCTCACTTCTCTCCCAATTCAAATAGATGTTTTTAGTATTCGTTTCACCATATTGATTATTTCTAATTCCTTTTTTCTAACCTGTGGTCTCAACTTGATAAGTAAAATTCTTACATCTCCCATACAATATACTAATTTTTATAAAATTCGCCAAACTGGAAGCAATAGTAGAAC
>CAZGMW010000162.1:0-4692 GCA_964526895.1 uncultured Planococcus sp.
TATTAGTTCAACTTATATATTATAATAATATTATGTAAACTTTATCGCGTATTAATATTTTACAGTTATTCCTGTTTAATGATAGAGTAAAAATATAATAAATAACTCAACCAGGGAGTGTCCGAATGACAGAGAATGAATTATTAGAACTTCATGTGAAAGACCCGAATGAAGCGGTGCTTCTGCTAGGGATATCAGATAACCACATGACTTTGATCGAAGAAGCTTTCGATATTCAAATTATCACCCGTGGCGAAGTCATCAGACTGTCTGGAACAGAAGATGGCAAAGAAACCGGGAAATTGTTAATAGAGCAATTACTGAAAGTGATAAGAAAAGGGATAAATATTGATCAGCGGGATATTGTGTCAGCCATCGAGATGGCTAAGTCTGGTACTGTTGAGTATTTTTCGGAGCTTTATGATGAAGAAATCGCCAGAAATGCTGCAGGAAAAATTATCCGTGCAAAGACAATCGGACAGCGCCATTATATCCGTGCAATGCGCAGCAAAGACCTGACGTTTGCTATCGGCCCTGCAGGAACAGGCAAAACCTATTTAGCAGTTGTAATGGCCGTACAGGCACTGAAAAATGGCCACGTAAAAAGGATTATTTTAACCAGACCTGCCGTTGAAGCAGGAGAAAGCCTCGGGTTTCTTCCGGGCGATCTGAAAGAAAAAGTGGATCCTTATCTACGGCCGCTTTATGATTCCATGCACGATGTGCTCGGTGTAGAGCAAACCAACCGGTTCATAGAAAGAGGGACTATCGAAGTTGCGCCGCTGGCTTATATGCGGGGCCGGACGCTCGATGAAGCCTTTGTCATCCTCGACGAAGCACAGAATACCACGAAAGCCCAGATGAAAATGTTTTTGACTCGTCTTGGATTCGGATCAAAAATGATAATTACAGGCGACAAAACACAGATTGACTTGCCACGCGGTGCTGAATCGGGCTTAATTGCCACAGAAAAGATTCTTCAAGGGGTCAGCGGCATTCAATTTATGTACCTGGAAAGTGGAGACGTTGTACGCCATCCGTTAGTATCCAAAATTATCGATGCTTACGAAAACCAGCCGAATTGAGGCTGGTTTTTTTGTATATAACCATCTTTTTGGTACTAACAATGGAAGAAATTCGGAAATGTCGTGAAATAATGTATTGATATTGATATGATGGAACTATTAAGAGTGAGGTGGTTGGATGGTCAAAGGGATTCGTAATATGTATGAAAAGGCGGGATTCAGAGTTTTCTCGCTGTCTATGATTTTTATGATAGGCATCTTACTTTTCAGTTTTTTGTACAGCACCATTAAAGGTGATACATATAATATCGAACTTTTTCAATTATCAGATGAGACGATCCGGTCATCTAAAACAGTGGAAGATCCGGTAAAAACCGAAATCGAGAGGCAACGCGCAGCTTCAGAGCTGACCCCAAGTTATAAGTTCAATGATGAATTGGCAAACAATCAAGCTGCCGTCATTTCTTCATTGTTCGCTTACGTGGATGATGCGAAAAGGCTGGAATCAGAAGGGGATGAAGACGAACAGGCTGCTGAACTGGAGGAAATGGTTGAAGAGTTGCGTGAAACTACACGATTAATGGAGACTACCGAAAACGGCTTGAGGCTAACAGACGAAATGTTGCGTTCTTTGTTAACAATGTCGGATGAACGGCTTGCAATAGTGCAATCGGAAGTCGAAGGTATCGTGGAAAATATACTTGCATCACCAGTCCGTGAAGAGGAAGTCGGCGGTATGCGCAACGAAGCGGAACAGAGGATCCGCAGTAACGAAGATATTCCAGCTTCTGTTCTTCAGGCAGCTGTGGCAATCGGAAGGTTTGGCATCAAAGCGAACGAGACAGTAGATGAAGACTTGACGGATGCACAGTTGAAACAGACAAGGGAAAGCGTCGAACCGACCAAAATTCTACAAGGCCAGGTTCTTGTACAGGAAGGCCAAGTGGTGGATAGGGAAGTATACCGTCAGTTGGAACTTGCAGGCATGACAGATAACCAGACAGATTTAAAGCCGGCACTCGGTCTTTTCTTATTCGTTTTGACCGTAATGGGCTTATTATTGATAGTAGTTCAGCGTTCTAAAGAAACGGAACAGAAAAAAACGACAGCGCTATTGGTGATTTCTGTCACTATCGCCATCAGCTTGACCTTGATGAAATTACTTAACGTGGTGAGCGAAAACTTTGATGTGGAAATTGCATTCCTTATTCCCACCGCACTCGCAGGAATGATTGTGCGGATGCTGATCAATGAGCGTACCGCTATTTTGGTGACGTTGATCACCGCTGCCAGCGCAGGGATCATGCTGCAGAATTCTTATTCACCGATTCTCCAAATGGAAATTGTCCTGTATATTTTATTTGGCGGCCTTGCAGGTGTTTATTTGATCGAACGGGATGACCGCCGCGCACGGCTGCTGCAGACCAGTTTGTTGGTCGCAGTTGTGAATTCGCTTTATATCGGCTTTTATCTCCTGATCTCCCAAAGCCAATATGATACGGCCGAAGTCGGCTTTTATTTTGCTGCTGCAGTCATTTCCGGTCTGTTGTCGGGTGCATTGACTATCGGTTTGCTGCCATTTCTGGAATGGGCATTCGGGCTTATCTCACCGATGCGGCTCATCGAATTATCCAATCCGAATCATCCGTTGCTGAAGAAAATTTTAACGGAAACACCCGGTACATACCATCACAGTGTGATGGTTGCCAACCTGGCCGATGCTTCCTGTGAAGCGATCGGAGCAAATGGCCTGTTGGCGCGGGTCGGCTGCTATTACCATGACATCGGAAAAACAAAGAGGCCGCAATACTTTATAGAAAATCAAGTGAACATCGCTAACCCGCACGATTCATTGCCGCCGGAAACAAGCCGGGACATTATCCTTGCACACGGCGCACAAGGAGCGGAAATGCTGCGGAAACATAAGATGCCGAAAGAAATCATTGATATTGCCGACCAGCACCATGGCACGAGCCTTTTGAAGTTTTTCTACTTCAAAGAAAAAGAAAAAAATCCTGAAGTGCAGGAAGAGGACTATCGATACGCCGGCCCAAAACCGCAAACAAAAGAAAATGCCATCATTATGGCGGCAGACAGCATTGAAGCAGCCGTACGCTCAATGAAGGACCCAACATCAGAAAAGATAAAAAAGTTAGTTGATGCCATAATAGAAGATAAACTGAAAGACGGGCAATTTGATGAATGCGATTTGACGATGAAAGATTTAAAGACTGTCAAAAATGTCATGTGTGAAACTTTAAACGGCATTTTCCATACACGAATCGAATACCCGAAAGAGAAAGAATAGAAGGAGGTTTTCGGTATGCTAATAATTGATTTTATGGATGAAACGGAAACTTTGAAAAACTCTGACCAGCAATTTGTGGAAAAGATTCTTCAGCATGCAGCTGAAGAAGAAGGTATTGAAGACGCCGAAGTTTCCGTCAGCTTTGTGACAAATGAAGCCATCCGCGATATCAACCGGGAATATCGGGATAAAGATCAGCCGACAGATGTCATTTCATTTGCGATGGAAGAACCCGGTGAAGGGGAAATGGTTATTCAGGGAATCGATGAACCGAGAGTGCTTGGGGATATCATTATTTCCTTGGACCGAACAAAAGAACAGGCGAGCGACTATGGCCATTCGTTTGAGCGGGAGCTGGGTTTTCTTGCAGTCCATGGTTTTCTGCATCTTCTTGGCTATGACCATATGAATGAAGAAGATGAGAAAAAGATGTTCGCCAAACAGGAAATGATTTTAAACCGGCTTGGAATCACCCGTGATGGTTATGAAGGCAGCTAGGTTTTTCCGTTCATTCATTTTTGCTTATTCGGGCATACGGGCTGCACTCAAAAGTGAACAGAACATCCGCTTTCATATTACTGCAGCGGTGATTGTAGTTGCGGCAGGATTTTTGACTGGTTTATCCACTCTTGAATGGATGATTATTGTGCTGCTCATCGGGGGAATGCTCGCTTTTGAAATGTTCAATTCTTCAATGGAAAGAATCGTGGACCTCGCCAGTCCCAATCTCCACCCTTTGGCCAAGCAGGCAAAGGACATGGCAGCAGGCGCAGTTTTGGTATTTGCCCTCGCAAGTGCTATAATTGGCTTATTAATATTTTTACCAAAATGGTTTTAATTTTTATAGAGGTGATTGAGATGGAAAAAGAACAATTGTTGGAACAAGCGATAGCGGCACGCGGAAACGCTTACGTGCCTTATTCTAAATTCCCTGTAGGCGCTGCACTGTTAACGGCAGATGGCAAAGTCTATTTGGGCTGTAATATCGAAAACGCAGGCTATTCATTGACGAATTGTGCTGAACGGACTGCGATGTTCAAGGCTATTTCGGAAGGCGATCATAAGTTTGTCGCCTTGGCAGTCTCGGCTGATACTCCAGGACCGGTTTCACCATGCGGTGCCTGCCGCCAAGTGCTTGCTGAATTCTGCGCACCGGATATGCCGGTGTATTTAACGAATTTAAAAGGCGACGTCCAAGACACAACAATCAGCGAACTATTGCCAGGAGCTTTTACAACGGAGGATTTAAAATATGCAGCACGAGAGTAACGGATTCAAATCAGGCTTTATTTCCATTATCGGTCGACCGAATGTCGGGAAATCGACATTCCTCAACCGTGTGCGGCGGTCATCCCGTTC
>CAZGMW010000163.1:0-4657 GCA_964526895.1 uncultured Planococcus sp.
GAAGATTACAAGCGTGTGAAAAAGTCCTTTAAGGCAAAAAGGATTGCATATGTTTCAGGAGTAGGCATAGACATAGAAAGATTCAGCAATGTCAGAAAAGACAAACCGGCAAAGCGCCAGGAACTCGGGTTACCTGAAAAGGCTTTTGCCGTAATTTCATTTGGAGAACTGAACCGGAACAAGAACCATGAAGTTGTGATAAGGGCGATTGCGAAACTGGATAATCCTGATATCTATTATGTGATATGCGGAGTAGGGCCATTGGATCGCTATTTGCTTGAACTGTCTAAGGAATTGAATATTGAGCGGCAGATAATGCTTCTGGGGTTCCGGAAAGATACACCGGAGTTGTGCAAAGCGGGCGATTTGTTTGTTCTGCCTTCCTACCGGGAAGGGTTGCCGCTTTCTATCATGGAAGCGATGAGTGCGGGTTTGCCCGTTATATGTTCAGGCATTCGGGGTAATCGGGAACTCATAGTACACGGAAAAGGGGGTTATCTTGTTAAACCGGACAGTATTGATGAATATGCGTTTTATCTGAATAAGTTGATGGAAAATCCTGTTAAGCGAAAGAATTTCGGTGATTTCAACAGAGAAAGGATCCAGGGATACTCAGCTGTCGACATCCTGGCCGACTTGTATGCCATCTATACCGGCGTCTATGAAGAAAAGGCATGAAGTAAGGGAGAGTCGGGGATTTTTCGGGTGGCCAATGTCAATTTCTTATCGAATGGAAGGAGAAGTTGATGTGAAAAAATTCAGTATCATTATTCCGGTTTATAATCTTGAACACTATATTGAAGAATGCGTTGAAAGTATATTGAAACAAAATTACAGCGATTATGAAATAATCCTCGTTGATGACGGCTCCATCGATCGGAGCGGACAAATCTGCAGGCAGTTTGCATCGAGCTATGACTTTATCAAGCTGATCGAAAAAGAAAATGGCGGTGCTTCTGATGCCCGCAATGCAGGCATCGGCGTGGCGGAAGGGGAATATATCCTTTTTGTAGATGGTGATGATTTTATCAGCCCCTATACGCTGGAAAATATAAATGGCTTCATTCAAAAATACGGCGATGCAGATGTCATCTTTCTGGAAGGGGTGAAGATCTATCCTGATGGCAGAGAAGTGCCGATCAACGACGGTTATGTCTTCTCAGAAATATACGGCAAAGATAAAAGTCACGTGCTCAAACACCTGACAAAGTTAAATAAATTTCCAGCTTCCCCGTGTATGAAAGCAATCAGAAGAGATTTTCTAGTGAAAAAAGAAATTTACTTTATGAAAAATTTGCAGATAGAAGATATTGATTGGAGTCTTAAACTTTATATGGAAGCCGAACAATATTTATATTGTCCTCATGTGCATTATTATTATCGGCAGAATAGAAGCGGATCGGAAACGAATGTGTATACTGAAAAGCGCTTTCTGGATTTTTTGACCATTTTCAATAAATGGATTAAACATGCTGGCAGTAATGAGACAGACCGCGATTCCAAAATATTGATCTATAGCCT
Source organism: uncultured Planococcus sp. (assembly GCA_964526895.1). Classification (GTDB taxonomy): domain Bacteria; phylum Bacillota; class Bacilli; order Bacillales_A; family Planococcaceae; genus Planococcus. The sequence goes on from CAZGMW010000163.1 coordinate 1,522, forward strand.
GCTTGCATATGAATATATCTTTTTGGTTTGGGGTTATAGTTTTTTATCCGAAAATCGGAAGAAACAGTATAAACCGGAGCTGAAAAATCTTCGGTGGCTCTTAAACTTCCGCCATGACAAACGGACTAAGCTGATCAAGTATACAAGTTTTCTTGCGGGCATCGAGATGACAGCTAAATTATCTTTGTTTTATTTCCGGCTTCTTAAATTCCGTTTCTGACGGATGATGCAGCAGCAGGCGTCGATTAAATCAACTTGGTGGAGGGATTCCGATGAAATTACTATTTGTGGCTCGGAACATGGAAATGGGCGGAATTCAAAAAGCGCTTGTCAATACACTAAAGGAAATAAGCAAAGATGGAAGCTTCGACATAGATTTATTCATATTTGGGAGAGGGCCTCTTATCCAGGAGCTTCCGGAAAATGTCCATGTCTATTATGGTTCGTTGCTGTTGACGCTGGTTTCGACTCCTTTTTCCGCAGTTAGAGAGAAAAGATCATTGTTTCCGCTTCTTCTAAGAGTTTTATGCATGATAGCCGTTCGTGTGATGGGTTCTGAAAAATTTTATAGGCTGCTTTTTAAGAGACAAAGAAAGTTTGAAGGATATGATATTGCAATTTCGTACTTCAATGACATCCAAAATGGCTATTTTAACCAGGGAACTAATCAGTTCGTAATTGAGAATACACAGGCCAAAAAAATTGCCTGGATTCACACAGATCCGGTAGAGGCCGGTTTTCGATACGAAACTTCGTTGAATGCGTATAAGGATTTCGATAAGATAGTTTGTGTGTCCGAGGCCTGCAGGCAAAAGTTCCAGGATATCATCCCTGATTTCAAATCTAAAACGCGTGTGGTTTATAATTTCTTTCCTATAGAAGAAATTAAAGAACAAGCCGATATGTTCAATCCATTCGAGAAAACGTCAATCAGTTTGGTGTCAGTCGGCAGGATAGATAATGCGACAAAACGGTTCCAGCTTATTCCGGAACTGAGCAAATTGTTAAAAGATGCTGCTATTAATAATTATAAGTGGACAGTGATTGGCGATGGGCCAGACATAGAAGCGAATAAACAATTGGCCACGAAATTGAAAGTTACGGATTTTGTCGAATTCGTGGGCGAGCAGATTAATCCGTATCCATATATCAAAAAAAGCGACTTGTTCGTACTTACTTCGGCTTACGAGGGCTATCCCATGGTAGTTGGCGAGTCGTTGATACTCGGTACGCCTGTTTTATCGACCGATTATTCCGCTGCCCATGAACAAATAGAAAATGGTTCCAACGGTATTGTGACAGGTAAAGGTGTGGAGGAACTATACCTGGCTTTAAAAGATATTTTGCAGCATCCGGACAAACTGAAATCATTGAGAGCGAATAACTTGAAAAAGAGCTTTTCGAATGCTGAAGCTATGGAACAATTTCTGGCAGTGATCAGATGACTTCAGCATTGGATTCCGTAGAGTAGAGAATAAGAAGGCAGGGAGAGCGATGAGAACCCAAAAAGCAGAAATGAACTTTATCGTGAATCTCGCAATGCTGTTTGTAGCGGTTCTGCCGATGTTCCTTTTGCGGAAAGTTTTTCTCGATGCATTGGGACCGGACATCCTGGGCTTATCTTCATTGTATTTAAGCATCATCGGATTATTGTCGCTGGCGGAGCTTGGAATATCGAGTGCAATTATTTACGCTTTGTATAAGCCTTATGCTGAAAACGACTATGAAAAAGTGATGGGATACATTCAATATTACACAAAATTCTATCAAGTGATCGGTCTGATCATCGTTCTCGCCGGAATTGCTGTAATGCCTTTTTTTCCTTATCTTATAAAAGGTGATATCAATATCAACGACGCGCGCCTCTATTTTTTGCTTACACTTGCAAGTACAGTCATTACATATTTCTATTCGGCCAAATTCAGCCTGTTGATCGTTGCACAGGAAAGTTACCGCATCACGGTCGCTTCCACTTCTTCCATCGCCTTGACGGCTTTGCTGCAGGCGGTGGCATTATATCTCTACGAAAGCTTTTACTTATTCCTGGTCATTCAATTGGTGATAAACCTCATTTATTTTTTCCTCATCAACGCTTACATTAAAAATCGTTTTGAATGGAGCCAAACCATACCCGGAGCAATAGGGAAACAGGAAAAAGTGGATTTAAGGAAGAACATCAAAGCTTTGTTCATCCATAAAATTGCGGAGTACAGTGTTTTTGGAACCGACAATCTGCTCATTTCCTATTTCATCAATATTGCTGTAGTGGGCGTTTATAATAGCTATTATCTGGTGACCGAATTTGCAACGAGAATGGTGCAGAGAGCTTTCAACGGTATTACAGCAAGCATCGGCAATCTATTGGTCGAAGAAAATAAAGATAAGGCTTTTGATATTCACAAGAAGCTTTTTTTCATCAATTTCTGGATTGCTTCATTCACGGCCATTTCATTTTTCAATACAATTAGACAATTTGTTCTTTTATGGCTGGGTGACAGCCAGTATCTCGGGACTTTCACCATCTCAATAATTTTGATCAATCTGTATATAACTATGCTGCGGGTCTCCGTTGATAAGTTCAAAGAAGCCGGCGGAATATATCAGCAGGATCAATACGCAGCAATACTGGAAGCTTTTATAAATCTTGGCTTTTCTATCTTGTTGGTGCAGTTTTTCGGCCTTCCCGGCATATTCCTTGGTACGTTGATCAGCAATCTTTCCATCGTCTTTTGGATAAAACCAAAAATGGTCTATAAATACATCTTTAAGCAACAGCTAAGGAAGTATTTTAAGATGTACTTCAAATACACTGGTATCGCGTTGGTTCCTTTAGGCCTTACTTACGCAGTTACTGCGAACTTACAGACTGATGTATCCCTATCGGCTTTTCTCGTCAATTGCCTGCTGAATATTGTGATCATCAATGGCTTTTACTTGCTGATATTCCGGAATGATGCAGAGTTTCTGTATTTTAAAAAGTTAATCTTGCTTAAGTTGTCCAAACAGACTGGGGGCTCTCTATGAATTGCTGGAGTAAAGATTGCTCCGCTGTGGCAGACACAATTTACTGTATTTACGATAATTTCAAGAAAAATAAGCTGCCTACAGAAAACCTTTGCGTTTTCTGGAGGCAGCT
>CAZGMW010000164.1:0-4655 GCA_964526895.1 uncultured Planococcus sp.
AAATACGGGAACAGCGTAATATTCCCATCATCATGCTCAGTGCGAAAGCGGAGGACTCGGATAAAATCCATGGCTTATCGGTGGGTGCGGACGATTATGTAACCAAACCATTCCATCCGATGGAGTTGGTGGCGAGGGTGAAATCTCAACTAAGACGATACGTAAGTCTTGGTACTTACCAGGATAAATCACAGCGTATTGAAATTGATGGTCTTGTATTGGATTCGGATGCGAAAGAAGTACTGCTTCACGGAGAAGCGGTAAAATTGACGCCGATTGAATTCAAAATTACTGAGCTGTTGATGGTCAATGCGGGACGGGTATTTTCAATCAGGGATATTTACGAAAGAGTCTGGAACGAACCGGCTTATAATGCGGAAAATATTGTGGCTGTCCATATACGTAAAATCAGGGAAAAAATAGAGGCTGATCCAAAGAATCCAAGATACTTAAAGGTGGTGTGGGGCATTGGCTACAAAATTGAAAAATGATCTGTGGACGGTTGTTGCTGTGACACTCGCATTGTTTACGCTTTTGTATTGTTTGTCATTCTTTGTGGAAACCGTTTTCGATAGTCCTGCGACAGAATTATTGGCATCACTTCGAACAGTGTCCAAAGGGGAAATTTAAAGATGAAAAAATGGCTGTGGCTTACAACTTTATCAATCGTATTGATCAGTATTTTCAGTGTAATGGAATTAGGACCGAAATATTTTGGAAAGTCTTATCTGGAGACTTTCGAGTTTAAAGAAGAATATAGATACTTCGTCAACCGGCTGATCGTTTCCGAACTGGATCCGCCAAAAGCGGAAACCGAATTTACGGTATCAATGGAAGAAATAGAAGAATATCGGACAAGGTACGGTACATTGGCTGAGCAGATTCAAAGTGTACAGGATCAATATAATCCGGACATCGAAACTGCACGTACAGTCGAAAATGACAGTCTGGTGGAAATCCTGACCGAAGAACGCGACGACAAAATCCAGGCAATACGTGATAATTTTGCGGATGACGAAACCGTTAGGGAAAAGATTCTGGAGGATAAGCAGCGGGCTGCAAAAGTTGCGGTCAATGCCATAATTAGCGAAGATGGAAGCTTGAATTCACAATTTCCTTATTATGTTTACGATTTAACCAATACAGAGACCGGCGAAAATTTCAAAAAAGGCGAGTTGAGCAGCCGTCCATTTTTCGAAAAGAAATATTCAGAGACCGTGCCGCTTCGTGCCAATAACGAAGAGCTCTATTATACCAATTATAATAATACGGAAATGATGATTCCTTCATCGGACGCTGAATTCAAAGGGGTCGTTCAGATTGACCGCTCACTTCTGGCTGCAAGCGATCAAGGTGCCAATACCGTGGGGCACGAATACATCAAAAACACTTTATATCTTTTAGGAGCTTTGGCGATTGTGGGCATTGTCCTGCTGTTTACGAAATTGAAATTCGAACAAGATGCATTTTTGAAAACACGTCTTTACAGAAAATGGGCGGACTGGCCACTGGAAATAAAACTGGGGCTTTTCGCAATCACGTTATTGTTGGCAATGCCTTACGGAGTGGCAAACTCACTCAGTCTAATGGAATATACTTTCTATGACAGTCTTCCTTCTTTCATTTGGAACACAGGCAAGAATTTTGTAGTAGCTGCCATTATGCTGGCATTGCTCATTCTTCAGGGAATCTGGCTTTATGCTTACTACAATAAATCAGAAAAGTTGATGGCTGACTATAAAAACAGTTATTTAAAGCGGTCACTGCAAATGTCGCGAAATGTTTTTTTAAAGAAATCAATCGGCGTCCAAATGTTGATTCTATTGATTGTTGTATTTTTCTGGGGTGTTGGGACAATGTTATTGTACATAACTCCAGAAATGATACTCATCTGGGTACCGGCTACTCTTTTCATCGGAATTCCGGTGCTGCTGTTCATGATGAAACGATTCAGTTACTTGAATGTTCTGATGGCTAGCACGGAGGCAATTGCCGACGGCAGATTAAATGAACAGATTCCTGTCAAAGGAAAGTCTCCTCTAGCACAACATGCCATCCAGCTGAACCAGCTGAAGGAAGGTGTACGGCAATCAGTATCGGAGCAGGCGAAAAGTGAAAGGCTGAAAACGGAATTGATCACGAACGTCAGCCACGATCTCCGGACACCCCTGACTTCCATTATTACGTACACGGATTTGATGAAGACGCCGGACCTTTCGACAGAAGACCGGTTGAGATATGCCGATATTCTGGACAGAAAGTCACAGCGATTAAAAACATTGATTGAAGATCTGTTTGAAGTTTCCAAGATGGCCAGCGGGAATATGGAATTGCACCGCCAGCGTGTCGACTTTACACAATTGATGACACAGGCCTTTGCCGAACATGCCGAAGAAATTTCGTCATCTGGCCTTGATTTTCGGATTTCAACCCCGGATGAAGCAATTTATATTATGGCGGATGGCCAAAAATGGTGGCGGGTATTGGATAATCTGATTTTGAACGCCATCAAATATGCATTGCCGGGAACAAGAGTTTTTGCGACCTTGAAAGAAACAGATGGCCAAGCTGAATTCATCATGAAAAATATCACCCGCTTTGAACTGGGCGAGAATACAGATGAGTTATACGAGCGCTTCAAACGAGGCGATGTGGCAAGACAGACAGAAGGCTCCGGACTTGGGCTGGCCATTGCACAGTCGATAGTCGATCTTCACGGCGGAACGATGAAAATCGAAGTGGACGGCGACTTATTCAAAGTCACTGTTTCATTGCCAAACAGATAAAGAATTTCTTGCAGCTGCCCATAAAAGGCAGCTGTTTTTTTGGTTAGCGCAGCTCTTCGTTGCCAGGTTTTGAAAAAGCGGGGTGAGGGGATAGGAGTATTGACACAATAAATTTGAATGGAGGCTGAAAATATGGATACTGGTGGTTACTTCAATAACTTTATGAACGCGCTTCCCGAAATTCTCTTGGCGATTCTTGTACTTATTATTGGTTATATTATAGCCAAGGCTTTGGAAAAAGCAGTTTATAAATTATTGGATAAAACAAAAATTGATGAAAAAGCAGGCATGAAACACCAGAAATACAGTTTGTCGAAGATCATCAGCAAAATCGTCTTTGTAATGATCTTACTATTTACATTGGCATTGTTCTTTAATATATTGAATCTCAGAGCTATCGGTGGACCTTTCCTCGGCATTTTCGATGATTTATCCGCGGCGCTTCTCAGCATTTTAAAAGCCGGCTTAATTTTCCTCTTTGCCTGGGTATTGGCAACAGTCGTAAAACGCCTGATTTTAACAGCAGGCAGAAAAATGGATTACGGCAAAATGACGAAAAAGACCGGTGCATCGAAAAAAGACGCGGTCAAATGGACGGAAACAGCAGCAAATATCGCATTTTATCTGATCCTGCTGCTTTTCCTGCCCGCAGTCCTCAGTGCCTTGGATATCGATGGGTTAAGTGAACCCTTCTCAAATATGCTCGCAAGTGTCTTGAATTTCATACCGAAATTGATTGCTGCAGCGATCATCTTTGCAATCGGCTGGGTTGCCGCAACAATTGTTAAAAAAGTGCTTACCAAGTTTTTGGAGTCGATCGGCACTGACCGGCTGGCTGCGAAACTTAAGATTTCCCAATTCTTCAATGGCACCAGTATTTCGAGCGTCATCGGCATCATTGCATTTCTTTTAATCATGCTGCCTGTAACGATTGCAGCACTTGAAGTTCTTGCACTGCGTGGAATTTCAGGACCGGCAATCGCTATGCTGAATGATATCCTAACCATGATCCCTAACATCATTGTAGCGATTGGTCTGGTTCTTGCAGGGATCATCATTGGACGCTGGGTCAAAGATTTTGTCATTCAACTAATGAAAAATCTGGGCGCAGACTCCCTTACTGAGAAAATGGGAGTAAATAAACAAGTGGATCCGGATGCAGACCCTTCTGCCTATTCACTATCGAATATGATCGGCATTGCGGCACAGGTTTTGATAGTTCTATTGTTCACTGTAGAAGCACTGCAATTATTAAGCCTTGCATTCATGGTGACATTGGCAACAGCAGTCTTTGCTTATATACCAGCAGTCATTGCGGCACTTATTATCCTGGCAGCCGGTTTTTGGCTGGCAAACCTGGCTGAAGATTTTATCGGCAGCGTCTTCAAGAAGTCGTCCGGCAGTCCGCATGTTCTCCGGTATGTCGCAAAATATGCAATCTTGGCATTCGCTTTCTTCATGGCGCTTGACCAATTGGGTATTGCGGCATCTATCATCAATTCAGCCTTTATCCTGATTCTGGGAGGAGCAGCTTTAGCGTTTGGATTGGCATTCGGGTTGGGCGGCAAGGAACATGCCTCGCGTTATTTAGATAGTATGGAGAAGAGCTTGAAAGACAGTGAAGTTGATAAAGAACAGTGGGAAGAGAAAAAAAGGGAAGCGGAAGCCAAAAAAGTGGCACTTGCCAAAGAAGCGAAAGCGGCGACTGACCCGATTGTCGAAAAAACTTCCCCTGACGAAAGACATCCTTATGAAGGCAAAGAATCGACAAACAGACCAACTGATTTGCAGAAGAATTTCGATAAAGATTCGAATGACAGTTGGATTGGCCGAAACCGTAATATGGATGACCCATTCAACGGCAAATAA
>CAZGMW010000165.1:0-4636 GCA_964526895.1 uncultured Planococcus sp.
ATCGCTGCGCTAGCTTCGAGACATGAAAGTGCGTTGCATCGCTGCGCTGCTTCGTAGCAAAAAGTCGCCCTCGCAGGCTTCGGTCAACTATTCGCTGTTTTGCTCCATATCTCTAGAGATTTCTCAATCACAGAACGTTTAATAAGCTATTTCTCAAATCTAAATAATATAGATATATAGATAAAAAAACGGACGCTCCTTAAATGGGAGCGTCCGTCAAAATTATTTCTCGATTTTTTCCTGTTTCCAAACGGTTTCAAGGAATTCATCACGTCCGGATTGTGCCCGGTCTTCCAGGTAATGTTCAGCGTTTTTCTTGTAGTAATCCTGATGGTAATCTTCTGCAGCATAAAAAGGTGCAGCGTCAAGAATCGGTGTGTTGACCGGTTTATTGTATCGTCCGGAAGCATCCAGTTCCTGCTTTGATTTTTCAGCGATTTCACGCTGTCTGTCATTATGGACAAAGATGGCGGGCTTGTATTGATCGCCGCGATCCTGGAATTGACCTTCATTATCTGTCGGATCGATCTGCTGCCAAAAGATATCAAGCAGCTGCTCATAAGGAAAAACTTCCGGGTCGAATGTGATTTCGACTACTTCCAGGTGGCCAGTTGTGCCAGTCTTTACTTGTTCATAACTTGGATTTTCCACATGGCCGCCGGTATAACCCGATACCACTGTTTCGATCCCTTCAAATTGATCAAACGGCTTGACCATACACCAGAAACAGCCGCCTGCAAATGTCGCTTTCTGTGCCATAACTTATCTCCTCCTGTCGTTCATAAAAGAAATAGTACCACTGCAACTGTTTACAGACAATAAAATTGTTTATACTGGATTTATATAAGTGGATGAAAAGTCAAAGCTCATTGAGTAACGGATGCAATCGGCTGAAGATAAAGACTTATTTTAACGGGAATCTCTCAGAAACCTCTGTAAATTCCATGCGTCATATTTAAGTATGGATAATAGAAAGGAATGTGCAATTAATGGAAGAAGAACGTCAGCTTAGAGGCAAACGCCGCAAAAAAAGAAGAATTCGGAAACGGGGAATCCTGTTGCTGTTGATGGTTGTTTTGCTCGCTGTTGGAGCCTACTTTTTTATGCAGTATCAAAGCGGCAAAAAGTTGGCCAGCGACTCGGACCTTCCGAAGATTGAATTCAATAACGATGATGAAAATCAGGACTATGAAAATATCCTGGTGCTGGGTGTAGATGCACGAGGAGAAGAAAATTCCCGTACGGATACGATGATGCTTGTAGCGCACAATAAAGAATCGAATGAAGTGAAAGTGGTCTCGTTCATGCGAGATATCTATGCGGATATACCGGGTTATCAATCCTATAAACTAAATACCGCCTTTTATCTTGGCGGTGTGGACTTGTTAGCCGATACATTGCGCAATATGTTCGGAATCGAAATTCACCATTACGCTTTAGTCGATTTTACAAGCTTTGAAAAACTGGTGGATATTGCTGCACCGAATGGTGTGGAAATCGATGTGGAAAAAGACATGTCCGAAAATATAGGAGTGTCATTGTCTCAGGGGAAGCAGAACTTAAATGGACAGGAATTGCTTGGCTATGCCCGGTTCCGTGCTGACAATGAAGGGGATTTTGGACGCGTTAGGCGTCAGCAGCAAGTTCTGGCTGCGTTGAAGGAAGAAATGATCAGCATCTCGACAATACCTAAATTCCCTAAATTGGCTGGAGCCGCTCAAGGCTATGTACAAACCGACATGCCGGTAATTGACCAGGTGAAATTGGCAACAGATATGGCTACCGGCGGAACTGGCGGTATTGAAAGACTGACACTTCCTGTCGAAGATAGTTACAGTTATGCCAGTTACCCGCAAGCCGGTTCTGTGCTTGAAATAAACCTTGAACAGAACAGAGGGGCGTTAAGTGAATTTTTAAATCAGCCTCTGCAATGAAAAATTCTGAAAATATGATAAAATATGATGATAAGTCCAGAGGAAAGTAGGATACGCCATGGAGCCTCAAGAAAAGCCATCTTTTTTTGGAACGAATTACATTCAGTTCATGGGAGGCAGAAACACTTTATTCACATTGATCGCTTTAGTATTGATCGGCTTGGTCATTTACATTTTCAGGGAAGTTTCATTCATTTTCAATCCGTTGAGCGTCTTTATGGAAACTGTTGTATTGCCGGTCATTTTAGCAATGATTTTGTATTATCTGCTGCGTCCTGTTCTGCGATTGCTGGAAGGCTTCCATATCAAAAGAATCTGGGGCATCCTGATTATTTTCCTGGGTGTCATCGGATTGATCACATTGGTGATATTTTTGATCCTGCCTTTCCTGAGAGAACAGCTGCAGATGCTGATTGAAAATTTCCCGGAATATTTTATGCAGTTATTGACGGATATCGATGCATTTCTCCGCACATCGATAATCGGTGATTATTATACCGGTTCCAATTTTGACATCGATCAATTGTTGGAAACACTGCCGGAAAATCTGGCGGGCATCCTGCAGGAAACAGTGACGAGTGTCGTTTCTGGCGTAACCGGATTCCTGTCGACGATCACAAGTTTTGTGCTGGCAATTGTTGTTGTTCCGTTTATCCTGTTTTATTTGCTGAAAGATGGCGAAAAGCTGCCTGAGTACATTCTTCGACTTTTGCCTCCGCGTTTGCGCGGTGATACACGCGAAGTTTTTGGTGAAGCGGACAAGCAATTGAGCGCCTATATTCAAGGGCAGCTGATTGTAGCATTCCTGATTGGAGTTATGGTTTTTGTCGGCTTCCTGATCATCGGCATGGATTACGCCTTGCTGCTCGGTGTTCTGGCGATGTTCACCAGCGTCGTACCGTATATTGGGCCGGCCATCGCGATAACGCCCGCGGTTATCATCGCTTTGGTCACTTCACCATTTATGCTTGTGAAACTCGCGATTGTGTGGACAGTGGTACAATTGGTGGAAGGCAATATCATTTCGCCCCAGGTTATGGGAAAAACGCTGTTTATTCATCCGGTTACGATTATATTCGTGTTATTGACAGCCGGTTCGCTGTTCGGTTTAGCTGGTGTGATCTTGGGGATACCGGCATATGCCATTTTACGGGTTCTTGTATCGCATGTGTTCAAGCTTTTGAAACGCCGATACAATAAGCATGAGCCTGATTTGGATAATCAATATGACTACACGGAGCTGCACTAAACGTTTACAATGGAAACATAAGTGGTAAAGTGTTAATACAAAAATTTGGAGGTTTCCGAGATATGAAATTCAAAGAGTTTTTATCTTCAATCGGCTTCGGCTCGATGAAAGTGGATACTGTAGTGGAGAGGCCGCATTTAGAAGAAGGCGAGACCTTGAACGGCACCATCTATTTCGAAGGGGGAGACTCCGATCAGGAAGTGGATTATGTGGAATTGCAGGTGATCAAATTGATCGATGATTACCGGGAAGACAGTGATTTCAATATAATTGAGACCGTAGTATCGAAACAATCCATGGAATTTGCCGGCTCGGTCAAGTCAAAAGACACCGTTATGCAGCAGTTTGAAATCGTTCCGGATGAGCGTTGGCTGGTGGAGACCGAAAAAGCGCGGCTGATTCTGCGGACAATCGTGCATATCCGTGAAGGCGTGGATGTACGTGATGAAGACGAGATTACATATGGGAAATTTGAGGGCTGATAAAGCCTTCTTTTTTTTTCGCTTTTAAAATTATTATAGATGGTAGTTTCAGGTTAGGTACTCAAAAAGGAAGGGGGGTGAGCAGTAAAGAAGCTGGAAATCCATTTCGGCTTCTATGTTAAGATTTATATTGAAGAAGAAAAAATATTTATTAGGAAGGGAGATAGCTTTAGTGAAAAGCTTTTCAATTTTGTTAGGAGTATTGCTCATCACAATGTTTTTATTCGGATGCCAAGAATCAACTGGAACTGATACTCCAATGACTGCAGTCGAAAATCCCGTGAGTCCGTATCCATCGGAAGAGGCAATCGGAAATGGTGATGTAGTAGATGCTATGGGAGAAATTTTCAACTCGGATCAGTTTGTCGAGTTTACCGAGAACTTCGAAGCCGGTGTCAAAGATGGAATTCGCATCACTTCGTATACAATTGAAGGCGACCCAATTTTTTATAATTTAAATACTGACGGCAACAAAATCAATTATACCTACGATAACTCACAAGATGGATATGCGGGTTCAGATAAAGGGGTAACAAGTACAACATGTGGTGATATTACATCTAAAAATATAGACCAAGGAACTGAATACCGTTTAGACGATTGTTCATCTTCGGATATTGGAAGAACTTTTTACTTTACTATTCCGGAATCCTAAAAGAAAGATGAATAACAATCCAAATTGGGGGTTGAGAAAGTCTTCCTTCATTATTCATTATAAATACAGAAAAATATTAAATTAAAGGCAGACCGGATACCGCAGTATCCAACCTGCCTTTTAACTTTTGGACTGCATCAATCTGTTTTTATCATTTTGTCTTATGGCTTAGATTTCTCGTCCGCTTTTTCCTGCTTACTTTTTTCTTCTTTATTTTCTTCTTTAACCACTTTTTCAGCTTCACGCTTTGCTTCAGCGTTTGCTTTTTCCGCATCACGTTTTGCTTCAGCAGCAGCCTTTTCCTGCTCACGTTTCA
>CAZGMW010000166.1:0-4635 GCA_964526895.1 uncultured Planococcus sp.
CCTTACAGCACTTATATTAACAAAGGCCTGCCACCTGGTCCGATTGCGAGCGCCGGGGCTTCATCCATTGAAGCTGTGCTTGATCCTGCTGAAACAGAGTACATGTATTTCCTTGCAGACTCTGAAGGAACCAATCATTTCGCGGTGACTTATGAAGAGCATCTAGCTAACCGTGATGAATATATCGGCAACTAGAAAAAGTGGCAGTGCCTGACAAACTCAGGCAACTGGACAAATCAACTTTTTTCTTAATTAAAGAATACTTTAAAAATTATATTTTCCCATAACTGATAAACAAGAAGGAAGCGACCTCGCTTTCCTTCTTGTTTTATGTTATCATTTGAAAGAATTTTTGCTGTTTCAAAAAGGGGCTTGTACAATGCAATCAGATCAATTTGAAAAAACGATAACTGCCATGAAAAAATATGCCCAGGAACAGCATGTACCCATAATGGAAGACGAAGGCATTATGCATTTAACTTCTTTATTGAGGGAACAGGAGCCGGCAGCAATTTTGGAAATTGGCGCGGCTATCGGCTTTTCCGCGTTAAAGATGGCTGAAGCCTTGCCGAATGCAAGCATCGATACGATTGAACGGGATGACTTGCGTTACTCTAAAGCGACCGGATTTATCGAGGGTTCAGGGTATCAGCAGCAAATCAGGATTTTCCTGGCGGATGCACTGGAAATGGATTTGTCGGTGCTTAAAAATGGATATGATGCTATCTTCATTGATGCGGCAAAAGGCCAATATGAACGTTTTTTTGAAAAGTATGAAGGTTTACTAAACAGTGGTGGAGTTATATATTGTGATAATATGCATATGCATGGCATGTCAGAAAGGCCACTGTCAGAAATTCCCCGGAGAAAGCGGACGATGATCCGCAACCTCAAAAAGTTCCGGGACTCCATGATGCAGCATGCCGGATATGAAACGAAGCTGCTTGATATAGGAGACGGCATCATGATCTGCAGAAAGATCTAAAAATAATCATAAGACGCAAGGAGCAGTTTGCTATGTCAAATAAAAGGCCGGTAGTAATCGGCATCGCCGGTGGTTCAGGTTCAGGTAAAACAAGTGTAACGAATTCCATTTATGAAGTATTCAAAGAACATTCTGTGGTGGTCATTGAGCAGGATTATTACTACAAAGACCAAAGCCATCTGGAATTTGAAGAACGTTTATCTACAAACTATGATCATCCATTGGCATTTGATACGGATCTTTTAATCCAGCACATCAATGAATTATTGGAACGCAGACCGATTGAAAAACCGGTGTACAATTATGCAATTCACACCCGTGCAGAAGAAACGATATTAATCGATCCAAAAGATGTCATTATTTTGGAAGGGATTCTGGTGTTGGAAGACAAACGGCTTCGGGATCTGATGGATATTAAGTTATTCGTCGATACAGATGGTGACCTGCGTATTATCCGCAGATTGCTGCGCGACATAAACGAGCGTGGCCGGACTATCGATTCCGTTATCGATCAGTATTTGAATGTCGTACGGCCGATGCACAATCAATTCATCGAACCGACAAAGCGCTATGCAGATGTCATCGTACCAGAAGGTGGCCAAAACGAAGTTGCAATTGATCTGATGGTTACAAAAATTAAAACAATTCTTGAATAGATTGGTAAATTATACTATGATGATACGAGACTGACGGATTTATCATATATCTCAAGTCAGCAGTTGAAGGAGTGGGGAACAATGGCTAACGAAAAACAATTTCCGATGACAGCTGCAGGAAAGCAGAAGTTGGAGGACGAACTGGATTTCCTGAAAACGATTAAACGCAAAGAAGTGGTTGAACGGATTAAAATCGCCCGTGATTTCGGTGATTTGTCTGAGAACGCTGAATATGATTCAGCTAAAGAAGACCAGGCGTTTGTAGAAGGACGTATATCAACACTTGAGTCAATGATCCGCAATGCGGTGATCATAAATGAAAACGAATTGAACCACGACTTTGTCCGTCTGGGCACCACTGTAACATTTGTGGAAGTACCTGACGGCGATAAAGAATCCTATACAATTGTAGGTTCTGCTGAAGCGGACCCACTTGAAGGACGCATCTCAAACGACTCACCAATTGCAAAAAGCATGATCGGCCGTACAATCGGCGACCGTGTAAAAGTTCTGACGCCCGGCGGGGAAATGGAAATCGAAATCGTTTCCATTACGTAATGATTACAGCCATTCTTCTAAAGGATGGCTGTTTTTAGATTGCTCGGTGTTTAGGCGAGACAGTGAATAGTTATTAATTTAATCAAAAGCGGTTGAAATTCTGTAAAAATTGATTATAATCTTAATGAAACATAAATTTATCATGATAGTTAAATTTGTTACATGAAATTATGATAGAATACCAAAGAAGGGGAGGCTAACCATATGTCTGAAGAAAAAAAACCTTATCCCTCTCGTGTAAATAAAAAGACCCGTTCCACTACTAATTCAATGCTGAATGTAATGATCGGACTGGTATTTGCATTAATTCTTATCGTGGGAGCGTTTATATTCCTTGGGCAAACCGATAACACGGACAATGCCCAGGAACCTGAATCCGTTCAGATATCCACTGGTACAGTTAATGAAACGAGTGAAGAGGATAACAACAATACTGAAGAACAGTCTGATAGCGTTGAAGAACCTGCTGAAGATACGCAGGAGCAGGCTGCTGAGGATGAGCAACAAGACGCGGCATCCGAAGAGACTTCTGATGATAAAGACAAAGAAGTAGTTGAGAACAAAGACGAAGAAGAAGCTAAGGATAATAAAGCTGACAAAAAAGAAAAAGCTGAAGAAGAAGGAACAGTAACTGGTGGAACGATCACACGCCAGGAATCGAATGATCCTGTTGTCAAAGAAACGATCATCAATACGAGCTGGGAACCGGTTGGAACGAAGCAGACAGGTCAGCACGTTTCAGTTTATGATACAAATTCAGTTGATTGGCAGGAAAAAATTGATGCCATCACATACGCAACAGGCCTTGCAGAAAAAGATATGTACATCATGCATATAGGCAATGGCGGCAGTCCACAAAAATCCATAGGTACGGTTCAATCGAAAGATATGTCTGAAAAATATCGCGTACATTTGGAATGGGTTGAAAAAGATGGCTGGAAACCTGTTAAGATGGATATACTGAATACTGTAGAAGGCGCTTATTAATATAGCGTCTTTTTTTCTGGGCAGTAAGGTTTTCAACTTTATTTGCTAAGCGGTAAACGAATGATCAAAGGAGACGATACAGATGAAAATCGGAATAATTGGTGCAATGGAAGAAGAAGTGGAATTGCTGCGCAACAGTCTTGAAAATGCACAAACTGAAACAATCGCAAATTGTGAATTTACCAGCGGTACATATGAAGGACAGGAAATTGTGTTGCTCAAAAGCGGCATCGGCAAAGTGAATGCAGCGATGTCCACGACAATTCTTCTTCAGCATTTTCAGCCAGAGCTCGTAATTAATACTGGCTCAGCTGGCGGATTTGATAAAGAACTGGAAGTAGGCTCTATTGTCATTTCCGATGAAGTACGGCATCACGATGTCGACGTTACTGCTTTTGGGTATGAAATGGGACAGGTACCACAAATGCCGGCAGCATTTCAATCCAATCCCGAATTAGTGGAACTTGCAGAAAAAGCGGTAAGGGAGCTGGAAGAGCTTCCTTATGCTATCGGGCTGATAGCGACGGGAGATTCCTTTATGAGCGACCCGGAGCGCGTGGAAATGGTCCGCCTCCAGTTTCCTGAAATGAAAGCCGCTGAAATGGAAGCAGCTGCAGTAGCACAGGTATGTTATCAATTTGATACGTCTTTTGTTGTCATTCGTGCCCTGTCGGATATTGCAGGAAAAGAATCTTCGATTTCATTTGACGAATTTTTGCCAAAGGCAGCTGAACATTCAACGAAAATTGTCTTGCGGGTGTTAGAGCGCCTTGCTTCTCGTATTGAACGATAAGGAATATAGGCTGGAACTTTCAGTGATTCTCTATTTTTGAAAGCAACGAAAAAAGCTGCCGGAAAAAATTCCGGCAGCTTTTACTTATACTTTTTTCAATGTAAAGGTGCTAATCATCAGCAATGAGCAAATCAGCAACAGGAACATATAGAAGACCGAAGGGAAAAGATAAAGCCCAAAATAGGAGAGGGTCAATACTGTGCCTGCAGCTGTAATAGGCAATCCGGTAAAGTACCCATTTGATTCACTAATATTGAATCGGGCCAAGCGGAAAGCCCCGCTTGAAATATAAATGACAGTGAAAACCATTCCGGCGATGCCGAATTCAGATAATGCAAGTTCATATATCAGGATGGCTGGAGCTACACCGAAAGAAATGATGTCACTCATGGAATCGAGTTGTTTGCCCAGCTCGGATTCCTGATTGAATTTCCGGGCGACAATCCCATCAAAGCGATCGAGAAAAGCGGCGATAAAGATGAAAAGGACGCTAAAGCTGTATGCACCGTTAAGAGCAGCCATGACTGCTGCACCCCCGAACGCCATATTACCGATTGTCAGCATGTTGGCTGTCTGGGATTTAAGTTTTTTCAGATTATGATCCATTCGTTCTATAAAAATCAATGGAGAATCCTCCTTACGCACATAATGATGTT
>CAZGMW010000167.1:0-4600 GCA_964526895.1 uncultured Planococcus sp.
ACCGGGCTTGCACTGTCCCCGGCTCGCTTTCCTGACTGGCTTTGCTTACTGTCTCCATCATCGCATTTTATAATATAATTGCTAATTCTAGTATTCCGTAATTATAAAGAGTGTGGCTCTCTTAGTCAAGGACGGTAGTCTTCGTTATTGTCTTCCAATTTATCGAGCGTCGTTGTATCGACATCATATTCCATCAACGATTCCCAGTCATCCGTGTCGATCAGGTCAAGCTGCGCTTCCACGATCATTTTGAAACGGTTGCGGAAAACTTTTGATTGTTTTTTCAACTCTTCGATTTCCATCGCGATGCGTCTTGCTTTCGTCAATGATTCGTTGACGATGCGGTCTCCATTTTTTTCTGCTTCACGGACAATGAGCTTCGCTTCTTTTTGAGCGTTGCGGCGTACTTCTTCCGCAGCTTCCTGGGCGATGACGATGGACTTTTGCAAAGTTCCTTCGATTGTCGTGAAATGGCCGACACGTTCGTCAGTCTGTTTCAAGCGTTCTTCAAGGTCCTTTTTATCTTTCATCAGGATTTCGTAATCCTTAATGATCTGATCCAGGAATTCGTTCACTTCATCTTCCTGGTATCCGCGAAACGCCTTGCTGAATTCTTTATTATGTATATCCAACGGGGACAATGGCATTCAGTGCACTCTCCTTAAATTATGTTTGTTACTTTCCATTATACCGCCCATTGCATGAAATATCAGTATAATTTTTAATATTCCATGCGCGGGCTATTTCCGTTGTTCCAAACGTCCGATCTGCAGACGCACTTTATCTTTCTTCGTTCTGCCTTCAATCATAAGGACCTTGATCCGGCCGAAGCCCCTTGACGAAATCATATCCGATTCATGCAATTCAAAAGATGGCTGTTCCTGTAAGGTCCAATTCACTTTCACCTTGCCGCCATGAATTAAAGCGGAAGCTTTTTGCCTTGAAATATTGTAAACGGAACTCATGACCGTATCGAGGCGCATTGAACTGACTGTATGTGATTCTTCGTGCCATTCTTCCGTTGCAGTTATCATCTCAGCAACATCGTCAACTTCGAGTAATTGCACTTTCACTTTTGCCGCTGAAATGAAATTGGTCTTCAGATACAAACTCACTTCGTCCGCTACTGCAAATTGGATCTTTTCCCCATCGATCCGGATATCACCGAATTTGCTGCGGTCGAGTCCGACTGACATTAGCGAACCCAGAATATCTGGATGGCGCAGCGTCACGAATTTCACAGGATATTTTAATTCGAATACGGTGATATTGAAATCGTCTTCAGTTGGTTCGTAATAAGACGGGTACAATAACACGCGTTGCCGTTCTGCATCTGGAAACAGACCGAGTGATTCCATCCCGATCTCATTCGCTCCAAGCACCGATTTGACGATAAACCTCTCACGCGGGTCCAGAAAGTCCGTCAATTTTGGCGTATAGCGGTCTTCTACTTCATTCATCCAGCCGGATACCTGCTCGATAAACTGTTGTTCTTCTTTTCTAAAATGCTGAAAAATGGAATCCATGTCGCTGCCCCTTTCCGAGAAATTATTTTTCAAGAAAAAAACCTCACTTCACGTGAGGTTATGTTTACAGCATTCCAAACAGTACAGAAATGCCTCTGCTTGCCAATAGCAGCGTATAGATGGCTATAATTGGTGAAATATCAATCATGCCAAGCGGCGGAATGAACTTTCTGAAGATATCCAGGTACGGATCAGTCAGGCTCGTAATAAACTGACCGACACGAGACTCCTTGATGCTTGGAATCCAGCTCATGAGTACACTTGCGATAATCAAATAGAAGTAGATATTTACTGCAGTTAAAATGAACATTTCAATGTATGCCATCAATTAATTATGCACCTCTTTTATTGTTCTTCATCGTAATAGAAATCGGAAATGGCGCCATCCACTTCAACAGTGTCAGGAACACAAAGGAAAATATCCGTGCCGATTCGCTGAATATCCCCGCCAAGTGCATAAACTGTACCGCTTAAGAAATCGATGATCCGCAGTCCCTGGCTTTTTTCAATGCGCTGCAAATTCACGACAACCGCGCGCTTGCTCTTCAGTTGCTCTGCTATATCCTGGGCTTCAGCATATACACGTGGTTCTACCAAGTGTACCTTGGATGACTTGGAAGCGGCAGTCTGCAGGCTGACCAAATTTGGCACATTGGCTTCTGTTGCTTTTTGACGTCGCTCTTTCGGTGATTTGCGTATTTCAGGGCTGGCAGTCTGAGTTTCGTAACGTGGAGCCGGTTGACTTTGCTTTTGCGGCTGATCTTCTTCGTACTCCTCTAAATAAAAGAAATTCTTGAATGAATTTTTAATGCTCATCACTCTGCCTCACTTTCTGAACCTATTAATGCAGTCCCGATGCGAACAAACGTCGCCCCTTCCTGCGCTGCTATCAAGTAATCATTAGACATGCCCATTGATGTTTCTGTGCACGGGGCATGCGGCCATTCTCTTTCAGCGACATCCAGCTGTAAAGCCTTCAGATCCCGAAACACTGTTCTTAATGCATCTTCATCATCAATATTCGGAGCCATTGTCATTAACCCGATTACATTAATTTTATCATATTGAGCCAATGTTTTGATAAAATCAAGTGTTTCTTCAGGAAGAATGCCACTTTTACTCCCTTCTTTCGCTACATTTACCTGAACAAAACAATCAATGACATGATCTGCCCGCTTCTGGATTTCTTTTGCCAGACTTAACCGATCCAGAGAATGGAGATAATCGATATCATTGATGATTTCTTTTACCTTCCGGCTTTGCAGGTTTCCGATGAAATGCCACTTGGCGCCATCTTGTATCGCTTCGAATTTCTGCAGGAAACCTTCCGGCCGATTTTCACCCAGATGTTCAATTCCGGCTCCGATCGCTTCTTTAGTCCGATCGATACCGACTTGTTTTGTTACAGCGATAAGATTGATCCCTTCCCTGATGGAATCCAATTCATTTTTTATATTTTCATATACTGGTTTTATAGGTTTCATATTTTCACAACTTTTCCTCGATGTTCAGTTAATTGTACCAAGTATACGCTTATTTATCAATTAGACCATTTTGACAGAAATAAAAACAGCTGCCTGATCGGCAGCTGCTTGTATTAACGTCGTTTTTGTCTGTTGCGAAGGAAAGTAGGAATATCCAACGCATCATCTTGAGGTTTTTCTTGGCGCGCAGGCTCTTGCTGATATACTGGAGCCTGTTCTTCGCGTCGCTGCTCTTCGCGGCGGGCTTCACGAAGTGTAGGTTGCGGTGCCTGCTGTTGTTGAATCGATTGCACACGGCTTGAGTTCAAACCGGAACCTCTTGGAGTCTTCGGTTGTATTTGTTCTTCGTTAAAACCTGTTGCGATTACTGTAACGATAATTTCATCTTTCAAATTATCGTTGATAACCGAACCGAAAATCATATTTACATCTTCGTCTGATGCTGATGCAACGATATCGGCAGCTTCCTGAACTTCATAAAGGCTAAGATTCGATCCGCCTGTGATATTCATAAGAACGCCTTTCGCGCCATCAACTGATACTTCCAATAGCGGACTTGATACCGCTTTTTTGGCAGCTTCAGAAGCACGGTTTTCACCTGAAGATACACCGATACCCATCAAAGCTGAACCTTTATTCGACATAATCGTTTTCACGTCTGCAAAGTCAAGGTTGATAAGTCCAGGCACAGCGATCAAGTCTGAAATACCCTGAACACCCTGGCGAAGAACGTTATCCGCTTCTCTGAACGCTTCAAGCATAGGTGTGTTTTTGTCAACGATTTCAAGAAGACGATCATTCGGGATAACAATCAATGTATCGACTGATTCTTTCATCTGGCCAATACCACCAATAGCCTGAGTAGAACGTTTGCGTCCTTCAAACGTAAATGGACGTGTTACAACACCGACAGTCAAAGCGCCAAGTTCTTTAGCGATTCCTGCGATCACAGGCGCTGCACCAGTACCCGTACCACCGCCCATACCGGCTGTTACAAATACCATATCAGCTCCGCGCAATGCTTCTTCGATTTGTTCTTTGCTTTCTTCTGCAGCTTTTTTACCGACTTCAGGATTAGCTCCGGCACCGAGTCCGCGAGTCAATTTACCGCCGATTTGAAGCCGTACTTCTGCTTTGGATAGATTCAAGGCCTGAGCATCTGTATTCACCGCGATAAACTCTACACCTTTTACACCGTGTTCGATCATTCGGTTTACAGCATTATTTCCGCCTCCACCGACACCGATAACTTTAATTACTGCCATAGCATCAACTGTTGTATCAAATTCCAACATTCTTTTTCCTCCTAAAATTGCTCTGCTCTGCAATTAAGCATGATGCAATGTTTTTTTAAGCTCAAGAAGTATACGTTTTTCAGATTAAGCGGAATTTGGGGAAGTGTAGCTGTACTTCCGTAAATACTCGCTTTTTTATTGTCCAGACTCCAGCGGCCCAGCCTCTCGAGGTCATAAGCCACTTTGGCTACGCGGCAAAGGACGCCGCTTCACCAAATCGTCTTATGCTTGTCGAGTCTTAACGGGCGCTTTCGCTTTTCTTTGTCCAGACTCCAGCGGCCCAGCTCTTCGGGTC
>CAZGMW010000168.1:0-4572 GCA_964526895.1 uncultured Planococcus sp.
ATCGGACCTTCTCCTTATTTTTTAAATGAGCCGGGGTATCATGGTGGATTTGAGAAAGCTGAAATTGAAGGCATGCTGCAGATGATTAAAGGCGATTACAATGAATTCGCCCGTTTCTTGTCTCCAGTGGTTATGCAAAATGCTGCCCGTCCGCATCTTGCCACTGAGTTCGAACAATTGCTTTGCTCAAATGATCCAGAAGTTATGAGTGATTTTGCAGAAGCCACTTTCCGGGCGGATGTCCGTGAGGATTTGGAAAAGGTAAGGGTGCCAACCCTGATTTTGCAGACCCGCAACGACGCTGTAGCACCGGAAGCGGTCGGTGAATATGTACATAGCCAGATAGAAAACAGCGAGTACAGGCTTATGGATGCTGAAGGCCACAGCCCGCATGTCAGTGATGCGGAAGAAACCATCAGCAAAATTACGGAATATTTATCCGTATCCTGAAGTTTCAATAGGCATTAGAAACGAATTTGCTGATTTTTTCAGAAAGCAGTACACGTAGCCTTTCTCTACAGGTATAATAAATTCAAATAACTTAGAGTGCAAGCTCACGGAGGTACAGATGAATAAAGATTATGAAGTTTTAGGACAGCGTGTAATCGACGATAAATACCTCATTGCAGAATTGATAAATGAGGAAGTAATGGAGAACCGGGACAGCACTGATGAGCCTGTTTCTGATGAATTCATGAAACAAGTTATGGAAACGAGAGCTAATTTCGTAGAACTTCTCGGTGAATCTCTTAAAAATTTTTGTCATGAGAAAAGAGTTTATGAAGATATTCGAAAATGGGGTGTGACAACGGGAATGTACTTTCTCGAGGCTGATATAATGCTGGACTCAGCATTGGCTGAGTCGGCGTTATACCGTAAACATCTTGCGAAAATCATCAAGTCTGAAGGCAGCCATATGAACATATCGATGAGCACGACTTTCGATGCGATGGAAGCCTTGCATGGCTTGCTTGACCATGCGATGTATTCTTACAGCAGTGCTTACATCGATGCTTATCAGGAGAAACTTGCAGCTGCACGCCGGGAGTTCTTTGAGCTTTCCTCTCCTGTGGTGCCGATTGCCGGCGATATAGCCATTTTGCCGCTTGTTGGCGTTATTGAGTTTGACCGGGCACAGTATATTTTGGAGAAGACATTGATCGCCGCCAATAAATTGCGGATCTCCACGTTGGTCATCGATCTTTCGGGGGTGGTCAAAGTGGATTCGATGGTGGCAGAACAGATCATTAAAATTGTACAGGCATTGAATATGGTTGGTGTCAAAGCAATTCTGACCGGCATCCGTTCAGAAATTGCCATCACCCTGTCTCAACTGGGCATCGATACGCGTTCGCTTGTAACAGGCGGCAGTTTGAAGCAGACGCTTGAGAAACTCGAATTTACAAAGTGATTTCCTAAAATAAAAGCAATATAAAAAAACGCTGAAGCGAAATGCTTCAGCGTTTTTTCAGTTTTAGACAGATACTTTGATGTTGCCGGCTTCCAAAAGCTGACGTAAGGTCGCAGTTTCTTCGTCGTTCAACGGGATCATCGGCAGACGGACTTTGCCTGTCTCGATGCCCAATAATTGCAATGCGGTTTTTACCGGCACCGGATTCGGCGCTGCAAAAAGGGCATTCATAACCGGCAGCAGTTTGCGGTGTTGCGAAGCTGCTTCTTTAAGCTTGCCGGATGTGAAATTCTTCAGCATATCCTGCATTTCATTGCCGATGATATGGGAAGCGACGGAAACGATGCCATCTGCTCCGATTGCCATCAGCGGAAGAGTCAGACCGTCGTCACCACTGTAGACATTGAATTCAGCGGAAGTTCCCTCGATAATCAATGACGCAGCGTCAAGGTTTCCACTGGCCTCTTTAACGGAAACGATATTGTCTATTGCTGACAGCCGGATGATGGTTTCAGGTGCCATGTTGACCGCGCTGCGTCCAGGGATGTTATAAAGCATGATTGGCAAGCGGGTTGTTTCGGCGATGGCTTTGAAATGCTGGAACAAACCTTCCTGCGCAGGCTTATTGTAATAAGGCGTGACCAGCATGATGCCATCGACGCCGGCTTCTTCGGCTTGCTTTGTCAAAGTGATGGATGAACGGGTGTCATTCGAACCGGTTCCCGCGATTACCGGAATGCGGCCGCCTACAGTTTGTGCAGTAAACTTGAACAACGCCAACTTCTCAGCTGCGGTTAATGTCGGCGATTCGCCGGTAGTGCCGGCAACCACAAGTCCATCGGAACCATTGGCGATCAGGTGCTCGATTAATTTCTCTGTTGCGGCAAAATCGATGTCGCCATTCATATCAAAAGGTGTAACCATTGCTGTGATGATTTTTCCGAAATTCATAATATCCCATCCTTTTTGAAGTTTTGTAAAGAATGTTTCAGCCGGTGGCAATAAAATCTATTTCCATTTTATCCGAGATGCGGCTATCTTCAAATGAGGTGCGGCCACAACATAAAGCTTCTTCTCCAAATAAAAAAGCAGCAGCAAAGAGCCGCTGCTGCAGCAGCACATATCATCTGTGCCGCTGTGCTTCAGATAGCCCTCCATGCGGAAATTCGCATGACAGTCCGGCATCTGTTAAATGCAGGACCAGCAGCGGGAATCAGGGGATTTCCGCTGCTTCGGCAAGCACCCCTTCCGGCAAAAATCCGCGGAGCCCGTGCTCCTCATTCCGCTTACTGATGGTGTTTGCGCCTCTATCCTCACTCTCCAAAAAAAGAGCAAGAATTATTGAATTAGCTCGACTTTATCAAACTCCGCTTTTATTTGCAAGCGGATTCGGGTATTGATAGGCAAGGAGCGCAATCACAGTGAGCGGATGCGGAGGAGAGCAGCATGAAAGAACATGAAGGTGATTTATATTTGAATATCCAGACTGAAGGCACTCAACGGATTTCAGGAGCCACATTGCATCACAACCGTTATGAACCGACTCCATACGCGCATTTAAAAGAATTATTCAATCACCATCCGTTGCATGCAGATGACGGACTGGTTGATTTCGGCTGTGGAAAAGGACGGCTGAATTTTTATGTCCATGACCGATTTGGGTGCAGGGCAATTGGCATCGAGTTGAACACCAGTTTTTACGGGGAAGCGCAGGCAAACCTCGAAAATTACAGCCGGCACGGACGGCACCGGAAAGCGAAAGATCAAATCAAGTTCCACTGTCGGCTGGCACAGGATTATGAAGTGCAGCCGGAAGACACGGTATTCTATTTTTTCAATCCGTTTTCTGTACAGATTTTTATGAAAGTAGTGGACAATATCTTACGTTCCGCTGAAATCTTTCCAAGAAAGCTGGACATTATCCTCTACTATCCTTCCAATGAATATATGGCTTTCCTTGAGCGCCATACGGTGTTCGAACAGCTGCAGGCGATAGACCTCCCGGCAATCAACAAAGATTCCGCCGAGCAATTTCTGATTTACAGATTCTCTCCGCAATGATTGAAGGAGTTGATGAACGGGGTATAGGCAGAGAAAAGAAATAGAAATGGGTGTGGTCCGATGAAATGGAAAGGCCGGAGAGGCAGTTCGAATGTAGAAGACAGAAGGGGACGCAGCGGCGGCAAAGGGCTGGCAGTCGGCGGCGGGCTCGGTGGAATCGTGCTGATTCTGATCGTCACATTCCTTGGTGGAGATCCAGGGGTCCTGCTGGAGGGGATGGATGGAAGCAGTTCAAACGGAAATACAGCGAGTGAACCTTATCAGTCAACTGAACAGGAAGAGGAATTGGCTGATTTCGTATCGGTTGTGCTGGCAGATACTGAAGAAGTTTGGACGGAAGTGTTTGCTGAAGAAGGCATGCAATACGAAGAGCCGACACTTGTCCTGTTCACGGATAGCGTAGAGTCCGCTTGCGGCACTGCCGGTTCATCGGTCGGGCCTTTTTATTGTCCGGCAGATTATAAGCTCTATATCGATTTGGATTTTTACGGTGAGCTGCAGCGCCAGTTCGAGGCACCTGGCGATTTTGCCATGGCTTATGTCATCGCCCATGAAGTCGGGCATCATGTCCAGAATCTGCTCGGCGTCATGCAGGAAGTTCAGCCGCTTCGCAATCAATTGAGTGAAGAAGAATACAATAAAGTGCAAGTGCAGCTCGAGCTGCAGGCAGATTACCTATCAGGAGTCTGGGCGCATCATGCCGCTGAAATGGGCTATCTGGAAGAAGGAGATCTTGAAGAAGCGTTGACCGCTGCAGCAGCAGTCGGTGACGATACGATCCAGATGCGTTCGCGCGGCTATGTCGTACCGGAAAGCTTCACGCATGGTACCAGCGAACAGCGCAAGGAATGGTTCTATAAAGGATTTGAAGCAGGCAATCTGGATGAAGGCGATACATTTGGCGCAGACGGATTATAAGAACCTTTTGTGAAACATGCGCAAATAGGATGCGCAGGATTGATATTTTCCGTCCAGTAATCCATTATATAGAATAGACAGTCTTTTCATAATTAAATATATTAAACTAATAGGCTGGAGAAACCGATATTCCGCAAGACAGCTACGAAGACATTAGCTAAAGCATACGAGGCTAAATCTTT
>CAZGMW010000169.1:0-4570 GCA_964526895.1 uncultured Planococcus sp.
CGATTGGGGAAAAGAAGTGTAAGACAATCTTCTGAGGAGGAACCAGCATGGGAAGTCATCTGATATTGGATATGGCCACAAAAAAACAAATCGCTTCTTTCTTTAAAAAAATGTAAAAAAGACAGCTTCCTTTTTAAAGAGGGAGCTGTCTTTTTTTGATTATTCTTCTTCATTTTCACGGATCGGAGTCTCTTCATCCCCTATACCGGTATTACTGTGCGCCCCTTTTTTACCCAGTTCTTCTCCATCCTGTTTCTCTGTTTCTTTGCCTCCGAAACTTCCATGGTCCTGGCCGCTGCGTCGTGTATTTCTGTTTTCCCGGCCTCGATCGGAAAATTCCTGTTTGCTCATGCTGGTTCCTCCTCAGAAGATTGTCTTACACTTCTTTTCCCCAATCGCATGAAAGGAAACACCGAGCCATAGCATTGGAGAAATCCCCGCGGCAAAAGCATGCCTTTCTCTCCTTTAATCAATACACAAAGTCAAAAGCCGACATGCCAAAATAGACTGAAAGCAACGACAGAAGGGCAAAAACTACATATTCCGCCGTTCCCCCGGTTTTTGTGGTAATTGGAAAACGAACTGTAATTTTAATCGGAAAGAACAATTTGATTCCTTTTTTTGTGGCCATATCAAGTATCAAATGACTTCCCATGCCAACCATCAGGCCCGCTCCAATTGCCTCTTTGGGTAAAAATTCATGGAACAGAAATGTTGCCAATAGTAAAAAGAGCAGACTGTGGGTGAATGTCCGGTGGCCGAAAAGCGAATTGATGATTTTCGATATGACCGGAAAAGTACGCCCGATTTTGCTGCCTCCATGGCAGATATCCGGGATCAATGCCCCCAACGCTCCCGCGCCAAGCAGAATCGCCGGTTCATAATTCGTAATTTGTGCGAATGCAAGACCTGCTGCAATGCCGCCAATGATGTGTGTTTTTCCCGTCATGCTGATTCTCCTTATGCTGTACGCTCTTTTATTATACGGAAAATAGGGTATGGTGAAGATATAGAATGATAAAAAAAGGAGTTTTAGAAATGGGAATTCACACATTTTTCACTTCATTGAACGATTTGGAGCGTATCATCCGGGCTCCTGGCAGATTTAAATTCGAAGAACATAATGTGGCTGCCCATTCTTGGAAGGTCAGCCAATACGCGATGTTCTTCGCGACAATCGAAGA
The DNA here is from genome assembly GCA_964526895.1 of uncultured Planococcus sp. Taxonomy (GTDB): domain Bacteria; phylum Bacillota; class Bacilli; order Bacillales_A; family Planococcaceae; genus Planococcus. The sequence continues at coordinate 1,185 of CAZGMW010000169.1, forward strand.
ACGCGCCGGCCGCGACATCAATTGGAAGTCGCTTTATGAAAAAACTATCAATCATGATTTCGCTGAAGTTTTCATCGGCGATATTAAAACACCGGTCAAACATTCTTCTCCGGAATTGAAAGAAATGATTGCCCGCGTGGAGGAAGGGATGATGGAAAAGTTCATCAGCCGTGAAATCCCAGAAGAATTTCAGCAGGTTTTCTTCGACCGGATGAAAGAGGGCAAGGACGGAACGATTGAAGGGCGTCTGCTTGAACTGGCCGATAAGCTTGATCAGTTCTATGAATCATTCAACGAAATGAAGCGCGGGAACGCTGATCCCGAATTCGCTAAAATGTATCGCATCGCCTTGACGAAATTGCTCAATATCCCACTTGAAGCAAGCGTCAGTTATTTCAAGAACATACTTCTTGAAGACGTTATTAACGAAGACAGCGTGATGGATGTCAAATCGATAACGCTGCAGGTGCTCGAACGCCACAAGCATTCACCATATATTTCATAATGGCCTTGTGGTAAATTAAGATATAGTACAAATTAACCCGGAGGTGAATCCCTTAGTAAAGGGAATTTATTGGACCCCATACTTTTAGTGAATTCAGCGTTATTCGTTTTATTAATTTTATTTACTGCGGTTTTTGTCGGAGCCGAGTTTGCAGTGGTGAAAGTCCGCATGTCGCGCATCGATCAATTAGTTGATGAAGGCAACAAACGGGCGGGCCTTGCAAAAAAAATTCTGGAAAACCTCGATTATTATCTGTCTGCCTGCCAACTCGGAATCACAATGACTGCGCTAGGACTTGGCTGGTTAGGAAAACCGGCTGTTGAACAGCTGATTCTTCCTTATTTCAGGGAATTCGGTTTAACGTCCTCTTCAGCTTTGGTGATTTCTTTTATCCTGGCATTTTCGCTAGTGACTTTTTTGCATGTAGTCATCGGTGAAATGACACCAAAATCTCTCGCTTTGCATTCAGCTGAGCGAATGACGCTCACTCTTGCCCCAATTCTCTATGCGTTCGGCAAAGTGATGTCGCCTTTCATTTATGTGATGACTGGTGCCTCTCGTTTGTTGCTGCGCATTTTTGGCATCCAGCCTTCCGAGGCCGAGCAAGGACATTCGGAAGAAGAGCTGAAAATCATCATGGCGCAAAGTTTTCAAAGCGGCGAGATCAATCAGACGGAATTATCGTATATGCAGAATATCTTTGCTTTTGACGAACGCAGTGCGAAAGACGTGATGGTCCCGCGCACTCAGATGATCGCCTTTCCGGATTCCTTAAATTGCGAAGAGTTATTGGCAGAAATAAGGGAACACCGCTTTACACGCTATCCAATAGCCAGAGACGGTGATAAGGATGATCTTATTGGTTTCATCAACGCCAAAGAAATCCTCACTTATTACGCAGTCAATGGATCAGTCGAAATGACGGAGCTGATCCATAGCCTGCCATATTTCCATGAATCTACCCCACTTCACACCGCTTTAGTGAAAATGCAGAAAGATCGCACCCATATCGCTTTAGTGATCGATGAATATGGCGGAACTTCCGGTTTGATCACCATGGAAGATATTCTCGAGGAAATCGTCGGAGAAATCCGGGATGAATTTGATGAAGACGAAGAAGCGGATATCATTAAGGAAAACGAACAGCGCTATTTATTGAACGGCAGGGTTTTGTTGAAAGATCTTGAGGAACGGTTCGGTCTGGAATTTGAGGACAGCGAAGACATCGATACGATTGCCGGATGGGTCCAACACCAACTGATTGAAGCGGAAACTGGCAGTACATTCGACAAAAACGGCTTCCGCTGGTCCATCCTGGAAATGGAGAACCACCATATTCTAAAAATCTCTTTGGATATTTTAGAAGAGTAACTCGAATGGAATTTATAAACAGCAGTGAGGGGAAAATATCATTTTTCCTATCACTGCTGTTTTGCATTCCAAATTACCATTAAAACTTATCATTTTCAACGATACAAATTTCCACATCCCTCCCGTATACGCTTCAACTTTGCCAAATTATACTTCTTTAGGGTTAAACTCCGCTTCCAAAGGGCATATAAAAGATGAGGAATTAAAAATTGGAGGTTGAAGATATGGGAAAAGCAAAATCCTATGGGAAAGAATTCGGGGCTAAGTTTAAAGAAGACAATGCCACTATACTCGCAGCAGCACAGGCTTATTATTATTTATTAGCTATCGTGCCATTATTGATCCTGTTGCTGGCCATCCTGCCTTATCTGCAAATCGATCCGCAGAAAGTCATGGATTTAATGGGTTCCATCCTGCCAAGTGAAGTGGCATCAACGTTTGAAGAACAAATTGTCAACGTTGTCACGACACCATCCGGAGGACTACTCACGTTCGGTATTCTGGGTACATTATGGTCTGCGTCAAATGCAGTAAGTGCATTCATCAAAGCGACAAATGAAGCTTACGATGTGGAAGAGACAAGATCTTTCATCAAACAGAAAGGCGTTGCCATCCTATTGACGCTATTCATGCTTGTAGCTGTTATCGTAGCACTTGTACTGCCAATTTTTGGCGGAGCTATCATCGATGCTATCAATTCAGCCATGAATTTACCATCACAGACGCAAATTCTGTTCCAGGTGCTTCGCTGGGTCATTTCAATTGCAGTAATGAGTATCGTATTGGCCTTTATGTATAAAATTGCACCGAATAAACACTTTCCTTTCAAGGAAGTCATTATCGGCGCATTAATAGCTACCGTCCTATGGCAGCTTGTGTCTCTCGCATTCTCATACTACGTGTCAAATTTCGGCAGCTATAGTGCAACCTACGGCAGTCTTGGCGGTTTGATCGTCCTGATCTTATGGTTCTTCCTGACTGGACTGATCCTGGTGATCGGCGCTGAAATCAATGCGATTATCCACAAACACAAGAATACTAAGAATGCACCTGCTAAAGTTTTTGAATAAAACGATAAAAAGAAGTACTGTGATTTGAATAACAAAAATGATAAAGCTCTCTGCCGTAAGCATATGCTTATGACAGAGAGCTTTTTTTGATCAACAGATCAAATCGGCAAATGAGCTAAAAAGTTTCGATGAGCGAAGCCTTCCACTTGAGCTTCGGTAAAATGCTTCTGCAATTCATTGATCAGTTTCGGATAATCCCCTGCGTTATTCAGATCCTCAGTAAATAACTTAATGCCGTCAAAGTCTGACCCAAAACCGATATGTTCCGATCCGCCGAGCGAACAAAAATGATCGATATGCCGAATCAGATCCTGAATTGTCGCTTTTTGATCCCCTGCCTTGATAAAGGGCGGGAAAAAAACGACATTGATCATCGCTTTCTTACTGAACATGGCTCGCGCCTGGTCATCGGTCAGGTTACGGCTATGATCGCATAAGGC
>CAZGMW010000170.1:0-3130 GCA_964526895.1 uncultured Planococcus sp.
TGTCATTTTTCCTCGAAAAAGAGCCGAAAGTCTACAGTGTCAATTTTGATATCCAACCTGAAAAAAGCTTTCCTTACGACCTTATAGCCGGCGGAGAAAATTATAATTGGCGCACCCGTCAGGTCGATGAATATTTCTATATTTACGAAGACAAAGTAATATGGGGCCTGACCGCCAAAATACTGACGCATTTCATGGAGATCATTCGCTGAATGGTCTCTTTTTTTTGCGATTTATCGGTGGAAAATTCTCTTATCAGACAGATGAAATGAAGAAAAAAATCCCGATTTTATTGCCGTTGATTTATATGGAATTGACGGGAAATAAGAAAAAATATAAAAGTTTTTTAAAAAGGTCATGACACTTACAACGGTAAGGGTTCCAAAGTCCTTAAAAATACCTTGAAAACTGGTGGGGATTTGGAAATTGATCAGATGTATGTTAACCTTGCTACTTAATTGTTTTGTTCGAATTTCAACAGCAGTTGAATTTTGAACAATGCCGAACGCTACGAAGCGCTGGTGGGAAGATGCATAGATTCAAAGAGAAGACCTTTACAACGGTTTTAGAATCTAGGCAAGGTTATACGCTCATCATTAATATTTCTCATAATTATAAAATTCTTTTTTCACAGTGTTAATTCGGTCTATTAAATTAAATAAAAACTCGTAACAGCGTATAGTCTGATCGTTGGATTGAACACAATCTTCAATTGGAAAACATGTCATGGAGCCACATTTTTCCGTCTTAAGAAAAGAAGGAAAAATTTTTTATTTAAAATAGGAGATGATTGTTAGTGAATAAGAAAAGAATAGTAGTGAAAATAGGCAGCAGTTCGTTGACAGATTTAAATGGAAAATTGTCAATCAGCAAACTGCGTGGACACGTGGAAGCACTGGCGAACCTGAAAAACCAGGGCCACGAAGTAATATTGGTATCATCGGGAGCAGTAGCCGCCGGATTCAAGAGCATCGGCTATTTATCGCGTCCTGATACAGTTGTCGATAAGCAATCGGCTGCAGCTGTCGGGCAAGGGCTCCTGTTGCAGGCATATGCGGATGAATGCAAAAAACACGGTATTGTAGCAGCGCAATTGCTGTTGACCAAAGATATGTACAAAAACGCAGATGACACCATTTCCAATTTACTGGAACGTGACGTTTTGCCGATCATCAATGAAAATGATTCTGTATCGGTGGATGCTTTGACATTCGGAGACAATGATATGTTGTCCGCCTTAGTCAGCAGACTGGTAAACGCAGATTTCCTGATGATCATGACAGACATCAATGGAATCTACAGCGGCAACCCGAATACCGATCCAAATGCGGAAAAATACACCTTCCTTACTGAAATCCATGAGGAAATGGAAAAAGCCGCTACTTCAGAAGGCTCTTCAAACGTCGGCACCGGCGGAATGAAGTCAAAAGTGGAAGCTGCTAAAACAGCATTGGCTTCGGAAGTACAGGTCTTTATCGGATCGGGAGAAGGCAGTGAAAAACTGGTTGAGATTTTTGAAGGAAAAGGCGATGGAACTTATATCGGAGCATTGGTCGAACCCAAAGTATTGGTGAACGCATAAATCGAAAGGAGACAGAGGATGACTGAACTTTTACAGGAAGAACGAGTTACAGAAACTGAATTGGTTGAAAAAGCACAAAAAGCGAAAGAGGCGGCTTTCCAGTTGGCGAAAGCGACTACAGCCCAAAAGAATGAGGCTTTGCAGTCCATTTCAGCGCAATTGCTGGAAGAACAGGACTTCATTTTAAGTGAAAACGCGAAAGACATAACGGCCGGACAACAGGCAGGGATGAACGATTCATTGGTGGATCGCCTGAAACTGGACGCAGCCCGCTTGAAAGATATGGCCGATGCACTTATCCAATTAACCCAGTTAAACGACCCCATCGGAGAAACCCTCGAAAAATGGGAACAGCCTAATGGACTGGCGATGACAAAAATCCGTGTGCCAATCGGTGTTGTCGGCATGATCTATGAAGCACGCCCTAACGTAACAGTTGATGCCTCGAGCCTGTGCCTGAAAACAGGAAATGCGATTGTACTGCGCGGCAGTTCAACAGCGATCAATTCGAATAAAGCGATTGTCCAGGTAATCCGCCGTGCATTGGAGAAAACAGCTTTGCCGGTTGAAGCGGTTCAATTGATCGAAGATACCCGCCGGGAAACGGCATCCAAAATGTTCAAGCTGAACGAGTATCTGGATGTGCTGATTCCGCGTGGCGGAGCGAAGCTCATCCAAACGGTCGTCCAAAATGCGACGGTACCCGTTCTGGAGACTGGAGCCGGAAATTGCCATATCTTTATCGATAAAACCGCAGAAGTAAAGATGGCCGTGGATATCGCAATCAACGCGAAAACCCAGCGTCCTTCCGTCTGCAATTCCTGCGAAACCATTCTTGTGCAAAGGGATTGGGCTGAAGCTCATCTTAGTGAACTTGTAAATGCTTTACAGGAAGAAAACGTGAAAATTCACGGAGACGAAGCTGTGCAGCAGGTTTCTTCTGATGTCGCTCCAGCGACAGATGAAGATTGGGCGACAGAGTATCTTGGTTTTGAAGTTGCCATAAAAGTTGTTGAAACGGTCGACGAGGCTGTTCAGCATATCAATCAATACGGCACAAAACATTCAGAAGCCATCATTTCATCAGATGCGGCGAGCGTTGAACAATTCTTCAATGAAATCGACGCAGCAGCTGTCTATCATAATGCTTCCACCCGTTTCACGGATGGCTTCGAATTCGGCTTCGGCGCCGAAATCGGCATCAGTACACAAAAACTTCATGCCCGCGGCCCAATGGGATTGCCGGCATTAACGTCAACAAAATATATTGTCCGGGGCAACGGACAAATAAAATAAAGCAGAAAGGCTATCCTGAAAGTTGTGCAAGCGACTTTTGAGGGTAGCTTTTTTTTGCGATTTATTGCTGTATAAGATTTGATGAATTCCTGGATATGTTTAAGAATCACTTCGCAGGCTATTTATATAAGAGAAGACACTTATCCATTTAAACCTGGTGATTGTGGATACGACAATACCGGGCAAAACGAAAAGGAGTCGATTATTCATGAGTAAACTGGAAGAAACAGCAAAGCGTTTCGGAGAAATTCT
>CAZGMW010000170.1:3140-4561 GCA_964526895.1 uncultured Planococcus sp.
ATGAACCAAGGCACTATCCCCATATAAACCTGGCAAGGGTTTATCTGATGAAGGTGGGTGTAGAAGCGGAAGCGGATTCCGACAAAGGTGTGGTGGAAGCGCCGAAACCGCGTGATTTGGATGTGACGGTTCAAGGACGCCCATTTAAAAGCGAATTATCGATGGAAATTCACTTTGAAGCCCTTGAAGACGATGGCACTGCCTTGAATCATGCGGAAATTGTCCTGCTGCCGGAAGAAGTCCCTGACTTTACCCGCGCCTTAGGAGAAAATGATCTTACTATCAGTGCTCTCCATAACCACTGGCTTTATGCAGAACCGGCGATCATGTACCTTCATGTTCAGTCCGTCGAAAAGCCGGAAGATTTCGCAACGAAATTGGCCGCTTCATTTGGAGTGCTGAAAAAATAATCATTCAGGAAGCCCGCGGATTGGGATTCGATTCGCGGGTTTCTTTTTATGGGTGATGAAATAAGTGGGAAGTCTTATACATAAGTTTTACTTATCGATTTTCATAATAACTATTGAATTTATTTAAGTGTGAAAGAGGAATATAGTAAGGATGAAAAGAGGTGACAGTGATGGATTTCATTCTTATGTTCTTCCTCGGGGTAATTGCCACGACGCTGGGGACCCTTGCTGGAGGAGGTGGCCTGATAAGCCTGCCGGTAATGCTGCTGCTCGGGATGCCGGTCCATTCAGCAATCGGTGCCAACAAAGTTTCGAATACAGTCAGTTCATTCTCCAGCTTTTACTATCTGATACGCAAAAAGAAAATTTCCTTGAAGGAATCCTATTGGATTGTGCCGGTCAGTTTACTGGGCGGTGTGGCAGGTGGATTTATCGCTTCGTCGATTCCGCCTGAGCAGATGTATATCCTGGTGGGCTTTCTGCTGATCGGTGCTTTTTTCACTTCGTTTATCGGCAAAAAAGGCTTTACGGGTGAAAGCCGGTTGGAATTCAAAACGAAAAGTGCGGGCGGCCTGTTCGGCATCGGCATATATGACGGGTTGTTTGGGCCAGGGCAGGGAACGCTGATGCTGTTCCTGTTCAGCTACTTGGATATTGCGTATATCCGGGCTGTCGGTTTTGTGCGGCTGGCCACTTTCTCCAGTTGTCTCGGAGCGGCGGTCACTTATACGTTGGCGGGACATATCATTTGGCCAATGACGATTGCGCTGATGCTGGGGTCAGTCACCGGCGCACAGGCAGGGGTGAGAATCGCCGAAAAGCTCAACCCGAATTTTGTAAAACCGCTGCTGCGCGCAGTGACAGTGCTGCTCATCATACAAATTCTCTTTACACGGGTCTTTTAAGAAAAACTGCAGTTTAATTAAGTGAGTCTTTGCGGATGCAGAGGCTTTTTTTTTTATTGGTGATGCGAGAAATTACAGGTTAGAGGTTGCAGCACGGAAAGTTGTT
>CAZGMW010000171.1:0-1494 GCA_964526895.1 uncultured Planococcus sp.
GGTCATTGATGACAATGGTGCCGGAACTGGGTCTCGGAGTCGTCGTGCTGCTGAATTTTGACGGAACTTTGCATCATGAGATTTGCGATAAGGTGTTGGATGTTTTTATAGGAGAGTAAACAATAGCTATAAAAGGGGTGGCAGAGTAATGAAGATCTCCAAAGTGATTTTTTATCTTGTTTTATTTTTATCTTTCCTTCTAACCGGATGCAGCAGTGGCGCAAATGATGCTGAAAGTGTCATAGCAAGTGAAAAGACGCAGCCTTCTGATTTTAATGAGCTTGCATACACAAGAGAAACAGTGCCGCATTTTCAATTTATGGCGAAAAGGGCTTTGGATCAGTCACAGTTTGAACAAACTTGGGACTTGTTTGGATTTGAGGGGGAAATGCCGAACGTGGATTTTGACGAAAAAGATGTCTTTTTCATGGGAGTTCATGAGTCCAGCACTTGTGCTGTAGAACTGGGAAAAATTGAATGGATCACCGATGATACAATGAAGGTGCCAGTAATAGAACCCAATGGAACGTGTACTGCTGATGCTACCCCGAGAACATTCGTTATTCAAATCGATAAAGAGAAATCCAGTGAGCTGGAGAATTTGGTGATTGTCCAAGGTGGCATAGAAACGACTGTGCCTTTTGAAAATCAGTAAAAACAGAGGAACCCTGAGTAGAGGGTTCCTCTGTTTTATTTTTGCCAAGCAGAAAAATCTTGCCTTACGAATCGGGGTTGATTTTTGGGGTTTTCGTCGGCCACAAGAATTAAAAAAGGTGGCGACTAACGGAGAAAAGATTCTAAAAAATTTATATTAAACGATTATACAAATGGATAAAAAATCTATGTAAATGACAATCAAATTATTGAGGAAAAAAATTACAGGTAATGTAAATTTTAAAAAATTCCACAATAATAGCTATTTGTAACTATTTTTTAGGGATACAAGTGAAGTAAAATAGTATTAATGAAGTGGGGTCAGATGGAATCTGTTTAACCGACTCCTGTTAATTTACAAGAATTGAACAATACTGGATCAGCAGCTTTAATCAGAAAGCAAATTGGAGGATTTTCAATGGAAAAGGAACAAATCAGATATTCGCGGTTGGCTCATATCACAAAACTGATAAACTCCAAGTTTGAATTGCGGCCACTCCTGGAACACGTCATAACCGCAATTTCGGAAGAAGTAGTAAGCTGTGATTCGGTGGGCATCTACTTGCCGCAAGAAGATGGAAAGTTCAGGGGCTATGTTGGAAAGCCTGAAGTGATCAATGGAATGACACTGGACATGCATGTGGTGGACACCGAATTTGATTTGCTGGCAAAAGAAGTAATCGAAACGCAAAAAACAATCTATATACCGGATACAGCTGCAGACACCAGGCCGGATCCACGGGCAGTAGCGGGATTTGGCATCAAATCTTTATTGGCTCTCCCAATCTCCTATGAAGGAGAATTATATGGACTTGTTTTTTTGTTTGATTATGGCATTCC
>CAZGMW010000171.1:1594-4557 GCA_964526895.1 uncultured Planococcus sp.
CTGGCCGGGGCAAAAATGAAACCCGCCAATTTGAGCGGGAAAAGTGAATGGGATGAAGTGGAATGGCTGGAGCGTCACGATGAATTACAATTTGATCCCTCCAATGATCCAGTGTTCAATGAAGTCATCCGAACCAAAAAACCGTTGTATATTACAGATGTTATCGCAGATGGGCGGCCAAACCAGGAAGTATGCCGAGCGTTTGGCATTGAAAAGATGCTTATGCTGCCTTTTGTGACAATGGGAGAAGTCTTAGGTGCTTTGGTTTTAGTGGAATTTGAAAAAGACGGCCCGAGTTTCGGGGGATCGGATATTCAATTGGCACAATCCGTTGCCGATGCGGCTGCCTCTACACTTTCCAATTTGCTGTATATGGAAAAGCAGGAACTTCTGATTGAAGAAAGAACTTCGGAAATTCGCGTGAAAAACAGTGAGCTCGAAAAAGTGGTGAGAGAACTTGAACATCTCAGCCGGGAAAAAGAATTGATTTTGAATTCGGTGGGTGAAGGAATATTTGGCTTGGATCTGGAAGAGCAAATCACATTCTGCAATCCAGCCGCTGAATCGATGCTTGGTTACGCAAGAGGCGAACTGATAGGACAAGACTATAAGATATTGTTGACGGCGGATGACAACTTAAAAGATAATGTGAAGTTCCATAAAAAAGACGGCAGCGCTTTTTCAGTCGAATATGGACGTTCTTCCATTAAAGAGGATGGAAAAGTTATTGGAGAAGTTGTAACTTTTCGAGATGTAACGAAAAGAAAGCAGATGGAAGAGGAAATCAGGTACTTAGCTTATTATGATAACCTGACAGATTTGCCGAACAGGGTACTTTTGGAAGATATGTTGAACCAGGAAATTACAAATGCAAAAAAACTCAAACAAAACTTAGCAGTCCTTTATTTGGATCTGGATCGTTTTAAACTGATCAATGACAGCCTGGGCCACAGTTATGGAGATATTCTGTTAAAAGACGTGGCCAACCGCTTAACCAACAGTGTTCCACCGGAAGCCATCGTGTCACGGCAAGGCGGAGATGAATTTATGATCATCCTGCCGAATCTCCAGAGGAATAACGAGGTAGCAAAACTGGTTGGAAAGTTAGGCGTGGCTTTTGCGGAACCTTTTTCTTTAAAAGAAAATGAAGTCAATATCAAAGCAAGTATCGGCATAAGCTTGTATCCGGAAGATGGGAATACGGCGGAAATCCTGATCAAAAACGCTGATGCAGCCATGTATAAATCCAAAGAAAAATCTGGGACATATCATCACTTTTTCAAAAGTGAAATGGGAGACCGGAATTTCGAAAATATCATTTTGGAAAATGCGTTGTACAAAGCTTTGGAGAAAAATGAGCTGGTCATCTTCTATCAGCCGCAGATTGACAGCAGGACCAATCGGATAATGGGAGCTGAAGCTCTGCTCAGATGGAAACATCCAGTCAAGGGGATGGTTTCTCCTATTGACTTCATACCGCTTGCTGAAGAAACTGGATTGATCGTGCCGATTGGAAAATGGGTGCTGTTGAATGCTTGCAGACAAGCAAAAGAATGGCATGCCAAAGGATTTACGGGAATGACGGTGTCTGTTAATTTATCGGGAAGACAGTTTGAAGAAGATGATTTAATCCCGATGATAGAAGAAATTTTGTCCGAAACAGGGTTGGCACCGGAATTTCTGCATATTGAGCTGACTGAAAACCAGATTTTCAAAAATACCCAAGTGACGCTGGAAAAAATGAGGGAAATCAAAATGCTTGGCGTTAAAATCGCATTGGATGACTTTGGTACGGGGTATTCATCTCTGGGTTATTTGAAAAACTTTCCCATCGATACATTAAAAATCGACAGATCCTTTATGTTCGACATCATCAAAGACAAAGACAATGCTGCTATTACAAGCACGATCATCACATTGGCTCAAAATCTGGGTTTGAATGTCATTGCTGAGGGCGTCGAAGATGAAGAACAATTGAAATTCCTTATGGCTAAGAATTGCTTCTTTATGCAAGGTTTCTATTTCAGCAAGCCGGTGGAAGCAGCGGTGCTAGAAGAAAGATTTTTGAACATCCAGTAAAGCTTATACAAAAATATTTGAAATCCTTCATAGAGTCGGTGCTTCGAAGGGAGTGCTGACTCTTTTTTATGGACTCAAGATGAGTTAAAAAAGAAAAGTCGCGTATGGTAAAATTAAGGAAAAACGCAGGCTTTTTTCAAAAGTTTGCTGGCTATGCTAACGCATTAACAGATGATTTGGAGAAATTTAAAGGGGCGGGGGAAATATCATGATATCTAAAGAAGAAAGCACTCAAACATTCTACACACCACCGAAGCATATCATCTCAGCAGCTGTAGTTGTGCTGAATGACGAAGGTGAGATCTTGTTGATCAAAGGTCCGCGCCGAGGCTGGGAAATGCCAGGCGGGCAAGTTGAAGAAGGAGAGTCGCTGAAAGACGCGGCGATCCGGGAAACAAAGGAAGAGTCAGGCATCGATGTTGAAATTGTGAAGTTCTGCGGTGTATTTCAGAATGTCGAAGCGTCCATCTGCAACACGCTATTTTTGGCAAAGGCCGTTGGAGGGACTCCAGCAACTTCATCAGAAAGTCTGGAAGTGGGATTCTTTCCCTTAAGAGATGTCCTGTAAATGGTGACGTGGAAGAATTTCCGGGAAAGAATCGAATTATGTTTGAATGAAGAAGAGCAGCCGTTTTATGTGGAGTTTTGAGTTTTGGCATGAAAAAGTGCTGAACGCGTATATCTTCTTTTAATCGCGCATAAAAACTTCTAATCGCACGCATGCAGACCTGGAACGCACGCAAACGAAAATAATCGCACGCAAACAATCCCGGATCGCAAGCAAATAGATTTAATCGCACGCAAATTATTACGCTATCCAATTTCCGCCTTTACCAAAGCCCTAAAACCCAGAAAGGAAGCTTTTCGCACAATAAAAAGCTTTT
>CAZGMW010000172.1:0-4556 GCA_964526895.1 uncultured Planococcus sp.
ATCCTCCAGGGGGTATGTAAAGAAAAAGCAATTAATAAAGAGGTGATGAGATGCTGAACTGGGATGACAATCATTACCCCATAAATAACGGGCGACTGATCGACATGTTGCTGGAAACAAAAAAGCCGCTAGAAGAAATTACAGAAGAAACTCAGCGGTTGTTCAACCAAATCAGAAAGCCCGTAAAACCACAAAAATCCTTTCATAAGAAAACACTCCAGGAAAAATTCTGGTCACCCATTTCGACGGATTTCAAAATCGACGACAATAGAGAGATCGGCTTTAAAGTAAAAGAAGAGCAAATCTATCCTTTTTGGAAAGAACAATTGGACAGTGAATATGCCCGGCTGCAGGAACTTACCGGCAATTACGTATCAGTGATACAATTCGGCGCAAGAGGTGACGGCAAGACCGACTCGACCGCCGCATTCAGAAAAGCGTTCGGCAACGGCAGCAGGAAAATTTTCGTGCCGGAAGGAATTTATATTGTGAAAGGCTTGAAGCTTCCTTCCTGGACGCAGCTGGTCGGAGCTGGAAAAGGACGGACGGTCATTCGTCTGCATAACAATGCACCGAAACGCCGAACGCTTCTCGCAAACAAGAATCCCATCTCTGGAAACCGGAATATCTCTGTTGAAAGTCTGACTCTCGATTGGAATATTGAACGGTTGAATTCAAATCAAAAATCAGCGAGCGGCAATAATTTTTCGAGTTGTATGACTTTCGCGAATGTCCGCAATGGCTGGGTGAAAAATGTGGAAGCCATTAATCCAGGACTTCATTGTTTCGATATTTCTTCTTCTTTTTATAGTTATGCAGGGGACGGAACAAAGGCGAAAGGCGGCAGCAGCTATGTTTGGCTCGACCAAGTCACTGGTTCCGGTTTTGGAGATGACGGAGTGACGACACATCATAGCGATCATATCTTCATTTCGAACAGCCATTTCTGCGATCCAAGCGGCCGTTCCCATAAAAGAAGTTTTTCCAATTCCAACGGCTTTGAAATTGATGACGGTTCGAGTAATGTTTGGCTTGCCAATAATTCCAGCACACGCTGTTTTGGCGGAGTCGAGATAAAAGCACATGCAACATCTTCCGCTGCCGCCGGTATACATATTTCGGGGCATCTATCCGTGAATGATAACCGGGCTTTCAATTTTCGCCATATCGGACATCACCACCCAGAAGACGAAGAGTCGAAATCAGCGTTTATGATAACGGCGCAGAAACTGGTGGCCATTCATCCGGTCCATACAGAGCTCTATAAAAGTTCAGCACCGCGTGCTCTTGTAATATCGGGATATCGGAACGTGGCGGTCAATCGATTTTTATTTGCAGGAGATCCGAATTACGATTACGGGAAAGGGACAGCGGCATCCGTTCAATTCCGGGCAGCCAACGTGGCATTGACAAATGGACGAATTCAGGGGTTCAGAACTGCTGAAACGGACTTAAGGATTGCTTCCGGCGAAAAAAATGTCCGAAATGTGTTGGTGCAAAATATTCATTCTTCCTATTCCGCCTCAGAGTTGATGGACCTAGGTAAAGATGATTCGACGGTCCACCTGGACAATATTTTGAGGGCTGAAACATAAAAAATGAGATGCTTTACATTTTAACGATTCCATATTTCCCATATACTGAGAACAGCTTGAAAATTTACAATTTCTTCAGATAGCCAAGCTTTACATTTAGCCCCAATGTTTTCTATAATATGTAGATATACTTTTCGAAAAAAGAGGAGCAAGGTGGGCAATTATGGCGAAAGACCAAGTGAAAACAGCTGAAGATGTATTTGATACTGTTGCTTCGTATATGAACAAAGAAAATGTTGAAATGATCCGAAGAGCATATCAGGTGGCATATGATGCCCATACGGGACAATTCCGCAAATCCGGTGAACCTTATATCGTTCATCCGGTACAGGTTGCCGGGATTCTCGCTGAATTGGAAATGGATCCCGCTACAGTTGCAGCGGGCTTTTTGCATGACGTCGTAGAAGATACGGAAGTCAGCCGGGAAGATATCGTACGCGACTTCGATGAAGAAGTTGCTTTATTGGTTGATGGAGTAACAAAATTAAGCAAAATAAAATACATGTCCAAAGAAGAACAGCAAGCAGAAAATCACCGCAAAATGTTTGTGGCGATGGCTCAGGATATCCGGGTCATTTTGATCAAATTGGCTGACCGTCTGCACAACTTGCGGACTTTAAAATACCAGACGGTTGAAAAGCAGCGCATCAAAGCAAATGAAACACTTGAAATTTTTGCGCCGATTGCGCACCGTCTCGGTATCAACACCATCAAATGGGAACTCGAAGACACCGCTCTTCGCTATTTGAACCCTCAGCAATATTACCGCATCGTCAATTTGATGAAGAAAAAACGGACGGAACGGGAAGAATATTTGAACAACGTCATGGGCGAAATCCGTGTCCAGCTGGATGATGTGGATATTAAAGCCGATTTGTTCGGCAGGCCTAAACACATCTACAGCATTTATAAAAAAATGGCGATACAGAACAAGCAGTTCAATGAAATCTATGATTTATTGGCAGTGCGCATTACGGTAGAAAGCATCAAAGACTGTTATGCAGTTTTGGGCATCATCCATTCCACATGGAAGCCGATGCCGGGCCGTTTCAAGGATTACATCGCCATGCCGAAACAGAATCTTTATCAGTCGCTGCATACGACGGTGATCGGTCCACAGGGAGATCCGCTTGAAGTTCAGATTCGTACCGAAGAAATGCACCGGATCGCTGAATATGGTGTGGCCGCGCACTGGGCTTATAAAGAAGGCAAGACTTCCGACAAACCGTTGAATTCCGTTGATTCTCGCCTATCCTGGTTCCGTGAAATCCTTGATTTCCAGAACGAATCGGATAACGCTGAAGAATTTATGGAATCACTGAAATTCGACCTGTTTTCCGATATGGTCTATGTATTTTCACCAAAAGGCGACGTTATTGAAATGCCTGCAGGGTCCTGCCCAATCGATTTCGCTTACCGCGTGCATTCCGAAATCGGCAATAAAACCATCGGCGCCAAAGTGAACGGCAAGATGGTGCCACTGGATACCCAATTGAATACTGGGGATATTGTTGAGATTTTGACCTCCAAGCAATCGTTCGGCCCAAGTCGCGACTGGCTGAAAATCGCCAAGTCGACACAGACAAAAAATAAGATCAAGCAATTTTTCAAAAAACAATTGCGTGAAGACAATGTCCAAAAAGGCAAGGAAATGATCGAGCGCGAGATCAAAGCGCAGGAGTTCCTGCCAAAAGAGATTCTCACCAATGAAAATATTAAACGCGTCTGTGAAAAATTCAATTTCGCCGGCGAAGACGATATGTACGCCGCTGTCGGATTTACAGGCATCACAGCCCAGCAAGTCGTCAACCGCCTTGCCGAAAAAGAACGCAAGAAACGCGAGCAGGAAGAAGCAATCGAGAAAATCACCGTCGAGATGAAATCGAACGTACCGCGTAAACAAGCGGAGTCCGGTGTAATCGTGCGAGGCATTGATAATATGATGATCCGCCTGTCGAAATGCTGCAATCCGGTGCCAGGCGACTCGATCATCGGCTTTATTACAAAAGGCCGCGGAGTATCCGTCCACCGTTCGGACTGTCCTAATGTGCAGGCGAATGAAACCGATCGTCTCATTCCAGTTGAATGGGAAAACGCGGAAACACCTGAAAATAAATCCTATCAAATCGATATCGAAGTGCAGGCATATGACCGTACCGGGTTGATCAACGAAGTTATGCACATGGTCAGCGAAACGAAAACGACAATCGTTGCAGTCAGCGGCCGTGCCGACAACAATAAAATCGCAACCATCAACTTGTCGATCATGATTCCGCATATTTCCCATCTGAACAGGGTAGTGGAGCGGGTCAAGCAATTGCCGGATGTTTATTCGGTAACGCGTGTCACGAATTAAGGAGGCATTATGCGAGTAATTCTTCAACGGAGCAAAGGAGCATCTGTAACCGTCGAAGGCAGCATCACCGGAGCGATCGATTCCGGTTATGTGCTGCTGGTCGGCATTACACATGAAGATACAGAAAAAGACGCTGATTATTGCGCACGCAAGATTGCGCAAATGCGTCTTTTTGAAGACGAAGAAGGCAAGATGAACCGTTCTATTTTTGAAAATGGCGGCGATATCCTGTCCATTTCCCAATTCACGCTTTACGGCGATATCCGAAAAGGGCGCCGTCCCAGCTTTGTTGAAGCTGCAAGGCCGGATCAAGCAGAGCCTCTCTGGAATTATTTCAATGAAGTGCTTAGAAGTGAAGGGCTGCGTGTCGAAGAAGGCATATTCGGAGCCATGATGGACGTCGAACTGGTGAACGACGGACCGGTGACGATGATTGTGGAATCGAAATAAAGATTGAACGGCGATGCTGATTATTCAGTATCGCCGTTTTTTTATGCTGATTTCTATTTTGCGCAATGTTTAAAATGATTACAGGAACTTAATGTTACTCAAATCCATGCATATTTTGTAACCGCAACTAATTAGGAGACAACCGCAACTAATGG
>CAZGMW010000173.1:0-4550 GCA_964526895.1 uncultured Planococcus sp.
CACAAATGAAGATGAAACTGCTTATACAGTGAAATATGCTTACGAAAACAATATACCCTTACTATTATTGGGGAACGGCTCAAATATGGTTGTACGCGATGGGGGCGTCAGAGGAATTGTTTTAAACCTGAAGAGCCTCAGTGAAATCCGGATTGACGGGTTGAACGTGTACGCACAAGGCGGCGCGAATATTAAAGAAGTTTCCAAAGCGGCTGCTTCCCATACATTGACCGGTTTTGAATTTGCCTGTGGAATTCCAGGTTCTGTTGGTGGTGCAATGGCGATGAATGCCGGAGCTTATGGCGGCGAGATCAAAGACATCATCCTTCAGGCGACAGTATTGACCAATACCGGTGAAAAACTGGTTTTGTCAAAAGAAGAACTTGAATTGGACTATCGCAAGAGTGTCATTACGAAAAAAGGATATTACGTCCTTTCGGCTGAATTCAGCCTCGAAAAAGGCGATCAAAACGTAATCGACGCCAAAATGGCCGACTTGACGAATCAGCGTGAGTCAAAGCAGCCACTTGAGTTCCCTTCAGCAGGCAGTGTTTTCAAACGTCCGCCGGGCAATTTCGCCGGCAAGCTGATCCAGGAAAGCGGATTACAGGGAAAAGGATTCGGTGGAGCGGAAGTTTCGACCAAGCATGCAGGATTCATAGTCAATAAAAACAATGCGACTGCCGACGACTATATCCAGACAATTGAAATGGTGAAGTCGGCAGTGCGCGAAAAATTCGGCATCGATTTGGAACTTGAAGTGAAAATTGTCGGCGACGACACAGTGTGAGCGAACGGCGGGAGCCCCTGAAAAAGGGGCTCCCGTTTTTTTTATGGAGCAAAATCATGCTATAATTGAATAGTAAAAAATCCTGGGAGCTGATGGTGATAGACTATACAATTAATGGAATCATCCTAATATGCGGCGCGTTCCTGTTAATAGGAGTGCTGATGACAAAAGTTTCAGCGCGTGCCGGTGTTCCTTCCCTCGTTCTCTTCATGATTATCGGAATGATCCTCGGTAGTGACATTTCCGGACTTATTTACTTCTCTAATGCTGAAGTTGCCCAACTGGTGGGTGTAGTGGCCCTAATCATCATTTTGTTCGAAGGTGGACTGCAGACGCAGTGGAAAAATATACGCCCGGTCCTTGGCAGTTCCTTGGTCCTGGCTACACTCGGCGTTCTGATAACGACGGCCGTTATAGCAACAGCCGCTTATTTTGTACTGGGCATTACAGTGCTTGAAGCCCTCCTGCTCGGGTCGATCGTAGGCTCGACAGATGCAGCGGCTGTTTTCTCGGTGCTCGCCGGCCAAAACATCAAAGCGAGAATTTCTTCTACCCTGGAAGCGGAATCGGGAACGAATGATCCGATGGCGATGTTTCTGACCATCGCCTTTATCCAGTTGATCCTGACTCCGGAGGCTTCTGTCTTTACGATGCTCGGCAGTTTTGTGCTGCAGATGGGAGTGGGGGCAATTCTTGGCGTGGTGCTCGGGCTATTGGCTTCCTGGACCATTAACCGGATCAAATTGAATGCTTCGGGATTATACGCCGTTTTATCTGTCGGTTTTGCCATTTTCATCTACAGCTTTACGGCAATTCTCGGTGGCAGCGGCTTGCTTGCTGTTTATCTTGCCGCACTCGTTATCGGCACCCGGGAATTGACGCATAGCTACTCGATCATCAGTTTCAATGAAGGTCTTGCGTGGCTGATGCAGATCCTGATGTTCGTCATTCTGGGGCTTCTTGTTTTCCCGAGCCAATTGGCTGACTGGGACTTGATTTGGAAAGGCCTCATCCTGTCGCTTGTGCTGATTTTTATCGCACGGCCGGTTGCAGTATTCGCATCAACCGTCTTCTTTGATTATTCATTGAACGAAAAATTGTTCATGTCCTGGGCAGGGCTGCGTGGTGCGGTTCCGATCGTGTTGGCGACGTTCCCGATGCTTGCCGGCCTTGAAAACAGTTTCCTGTTCTTTAATGTCGTGTTCTTTATCGTTTTGACTTCCGCTTTGCTGCAAGGTTCTACAATTCCGTTCTTTGCGAACAAACTGAAGTTGAACGGCAAGCCTTCGCCTAAACGGATCCATTCGCTTGAATTGGTGTCGATGGATAAGGCGAATGCCGAAATGCTGGAAGTCGAATTGACGAGCAAGTCGCCGTTTGCCGGACAGCTGGTGCAGACGATCGGCTTGCCGAAACAGACGCTAATCAGTGCGATCATCCGGTCAGGCAGGCTTGTTATGCCGACGGGAACAACAAAGCTTAAAGTTGGAGATGTACTATATGTTCTGACAGAGAAAAAACAGGTATCAAAAGTGAAAATGGTCCTCGGTGAAGAGGATATCGTAAACTAGTCCGCACATTTGCGGACTTTTTTTAATTTGAAGGAGTCTGCCCGGTTTTAGTCGAATAGAAGAAGACGTTAAAAAGGGGGAGAAAGTGAAAATGGATAAAAAGCGTAAAAAGAGAAAGTGGGTCAAGTGGCTGTTGGTGACATTGGGAATTTTGGTGGCAGTTGCGATAATTGGACTGATTTATGTTAACGCTTACATAGGCAAGTCAGAACCGCTTATCAGCGGGGATCTGAACGTTCCTGTGCTGGAAGAAGATGTAACGGTTATTCGGGATGAAGTGGGAGTTCCACATATTGAAGCGCAGTCGGATGCAGATCTTTATCGCGCACAAGGTTATGTCGTAGCTCAGGACCGTTTGTTCCAGATGGATTTGTCGCGGCGCCAGGCAAGCGGACGGCTCGCAGAAGCAGTAGGTGAGGCCGCTGTCGATACCGATAAATTCTTCCGTACCTTCAGTTTGCGTGATGCTGCCGAAAAATCGTGGGATGGCTATGACGAGGAATCGAAGCAAGTGTTGGTATGGTTCGCTGAAGGGGTCAATGCGTTTATTGAGGAAGCAAAGGAAGAAGATACATTAAGTTATGAGTTCAGCCTGTTGGGCTACGAACCGGAAGAATGGACGCCGGTCGATTCCCTGGCAATCGGCAAATTCATGGCCTATGACCTGGGTGGCAACTGGTCATCTCTTGCTGTCCGGCACTGGGCATTAGGCGAATTTCCGGAAGACAAGGCGCGGGAATTGTTTATCGAGTATCCGGAAAATGCCCCGTCAATCATCGAAGCCAATATTAACAGACAAGTAAAAGTGGCAGGTGAATTCGATGCGTCCCTGGTGCCCAATGAATTCAACGGCAGCAATAACTGGGTTGTTTCGGGCGATAAGACGGAGAGCGGCTTGCCGCTTCTCGCAGATGATCCGCATCTGGGATTGAGTACGCCTTCCATCTGGTATCAGATGCATTTGAGTTCGCCGGAGCAGAACGTCAGCGGCGTCATTTTCGCCGGTGTGCCGGGTATTATTCTGGGCCATAATGAGCAGGTTGCCTGGGGCGTGACCAATGTCGGGCCGGATGTCCAGGATCTTTATATCGAAACACCAAATCCTGAAGATCCGACTCAATTCCTCTATGAAGGTGAGTGGGAGCAGGCTGAAGTGCGGCAGGAGCCGATTCGGGTGAAAGATGGTGAAACCATTGATTTTGAAGTTGTGGTGACACGCCACGGCCCCGTTATTTCAGATCTCATTTATGAAGAAGAAGAGCCCGGTGCACTGTTCTCGATGCAATGGACAGCACTTGAGCCGACGCTTGAACTGCAGGCGGTCCTCGGATTCAATAAAGCTTCAAACTGGGAAGAGTTCGAAACAGCCTTGGAAGATTTTCAGGCACCCGCCCAGAACTTTGTGTTTGCTTCAACTGACGGCACTATCGCCTATAAAGCCAACGGGCGGATACCGCTGCGCAAAACCGGAGATGGCCAATTGCCGGTTCCGGGAGATTCCGCAGAATACGGTTGGGATGGCTATGTGCCGTTTGATGAGTTGCCGACTGTCGTCAATCCTGACAGCGGCTTTATTGCCACTGCAAATAACAGAGTGGTTGACGACTCATATGAATACCATATCACCGATTTTTGGGCACAGCCTTATCGTTACAAGCGGATTGCTGAAGTGCTTGAGGCTTCCGATAATTTGACGGTGGAGGATATGATGGAGCTTCAAATGGATAAGAAAAATCTGTATGCAGAGGAATTTCTGGCAGATATGATTGAAGCTGTCCGAGCGGAAAGCGGAGACTACGAGGAAGTATTGGCGATTCTTGAAGGATGGGATCAAGTGGACAGCGCAGATGAGGCGGCTCCGCTGATTTTCCATAAATGGATGAAGCAACTGCCGCACACATTATTGGAAGACAGTTTTCCTGAAGACGTTTATGAATTGATGCCGGGCAAAAATCACATTACCGATGCGATGATGCGCAATGCCTTTGCCGGCAATGAAGGCGTATGGGTCAATGAATACGGCGGAACCGGGAAATGGCTGGTCGACGCACTGGAGACAAGTTTAACGGAAATTGAAGAGGAGTTTGGCGATGAAGCTGAGGAATGGGACTGGGGGGAATTTCATCAGCTGACGTTCCCGCATCCGCTTGCGTCGGCTTCTCCGGTATTTGAAAGTTTCCTTAACCCGG
>CAZGMW010000174.1:0-4546 GCA_964526895.1 uncultured Planococcus sp.
TTGTCCATGCGGTCGAGGACTTCCTTGGATTTTTCGATGCCAAGCTTTTGAAGTATTTCAAGCTGCTCTTCGCTGTCCAGCTCATCCATTACTTCCGTCAATTGCTCCGTTGTTAAGTATAGTAGGAATTTGGTGCGGTGCTTATCCGGTATGCGCAGGTAATGCTGCGACATATCATACGGCTGCAGCTCATCCATGATTTCCTGGAATTCCTGGATTCTTCCTTCTTTGAGGGACTGGACAATCGCCAGCGTAATTTCGTTATCGGTCATTAATAATGCCATATAGATCTCTCCTTGAATCAGCAGAACATCAGCCGTATCCGAAAGTGGCGTGTTCATTTGTTTCACTATCCCCTAAAATGCCGGTTATGAAAAGCTTTATTTAAGCCGAAAAAACCCGGAGATGCGAAGCGTTGTGCTTCTTCTCCGGGATTCTGTTTCGTTTAGTTGGACTGATTTCAGCTCTGCACGCTTTCTTCCTGATAAACCGGCACCCATCCTTCAGTCGTAACGAATATGCGCACAGCCACCACTTTGCGGTCATCGGCGAGGGTGAAGTAATGCGTAATATTTTCCGGTACCGAAATCAAATCGCCTGGCGTCAAGTGGACTTCGAAAAAGCGCTCGTCCTTGCCCTGGATGATGAAGACGCCATGGCCGCTGACGATATAACGCACTTCATCGTCCGTATGGATGTGTTTGCGCTGGAAGTTCTTCAGTAATTCGTCCAGTTTCGGATTCGAATCGGAAAGGGAAATGACGTCAGCCGCTTTATAGCCGCGGCGCTCGGAGATGTCATCGATTTCCACTTTAAACGCTTGCAGGATCTGCTCTTTCTCGTCATCGCTCAAATCGAATTTTTCGCGGAGCGGTTCCGGCAATTTATTGATATCCCAGTGCTCATAAACAACTTCCTGCTGCTCCAAAAATGCTGCGACTTCGTTTTGCGCTTCGATTGTTTCGTCTGTACCTTGAATTTTGATGATTGCCATTAATAATCTTCCTCTCTGATTTGGGTTTATTTTATTTGTAAAAGAGCCAATTGGTATTGAAATAAAAACTCGCTGGCCTCCAATAATTTCTTCGCTTCAAAAGCGTCTTTGCCCCATACGGTGATGCCGTGGTTGCGGATCAGGACGGCACCTTTATCGGCCGTCAGGTGTTCTTCGAAATCTTCCGCCAGCCGCGGGATGTGGGCGTGATTGGCGATGATCGGAATGGATAAGACGGCATCTTCATCCCATAAGCCGAATGCCTTAATGAGTTCCTGCCCCTTGAAATCGATTTTGCCGTCGCGTCCGTAATGTTCGGACAGGACGTTATTGGCAACGGTGTGGACGTGGAGGCTGCAGCCGGCACCGGTTTTATTGTAGATGGCACTGTGCAGCAAGGTTTCGGCGGAAGGCTTAAGATGAGTGGCTTCGACCGGCTCGCCTGCCGCATCGACGAGGAGAAAATCCTCATCGGTCCGTTTGTATTTATCCTTGCCGCTTGCCGTGACCAAAAATTCGAGCGGTGCATCGTTTACTTTGATGGCGAGATTGCCGCTTGTGCCCATGAACCAGTCGCGTCCCGCCAGCACGTCCTTGACGTCCGCCAGCTCGTTCCATTTTTCTTTCAGGCGGCTCATGACCGCACCCCCAATTTCGCATCGATGATTTCCGTAACGTCACCGAAATTCTCGAATGGCTCGTAAGGGATATCCAGTTCCTCGCATTTTTCGATGAGGAAATCACGGGCGATGACCAGGTCGGCGAGTTTCGCTGCCTGCAAGTCAGTGATCGAATCGCCGATGACGATGCTCGTTGCACCGTCCGCCAGCAATTTGCGGATGATTGAAGGCTTGCAGCATCCGCAGCCCTGGCTTTCGCACTGTTCGTCGCAGCCGTGCGGGAAGTTTATTTGAATCGTATCTTCCGAAAAATCAGCTTCGTTGCAATAAATGCCGTCAAACGGTCCGAATGGTTCGAGCAGCGGGTAGACGAAAAAGTCGATGCCGCCGCTGACGATATAGAGCGGGATGTTGTGCTGTCTCGTATAGGCAACGAAATCCGCAAAGCCTTCCCGGATCTCCGCCTGCTCGAGCACATAGGCGATGACTTCATCCTTTTTGGAGGATGGCAATAAAGAAAACATCTTCCCGACACCTTCACGTATGGAGATGGTTTGGGCGAGAATGTCGTCTTTGATCGGTTCCCAGCCCGGCGGATCGAAATGCTTCATGATGGCGATTATATTATCGTTGGTTGTGATTGTGCCATCAAAATCACAAAAGATGATTGGCTGTTTCATGATTACCCCCATAATTCCAAAGCTGTTTTTAATTCTGGCTGCTGTGCGCTGGCGTCTGCCAGGGTTTGCTGTTGCAGGACGGCATCGACCGCCTGGCGGAACGCCTTGCCGCCACCTGCTGCGCCGTCCGGATGTCCATGAACACCGCCGCCTGCATTGATGATGCTGTCGAGTCCAAAGTCGTTGATGAGCAGCGGCACGAGGCCCGGATGAATGCCGGCAGAAGGAACCGGGAACGCCGGTTTCAAGAGGCTTTCATTCGTTAATTGTTCACCGAGAGCCAGTGCCGCTGTCTTCTCCATGGCAACACTGCCGTAAGGAGAGGGAAACAGCGAAAAGTCAGCGCCGGCGTAGCGCGTCAGCTTACCGAGTGCGAGTGGCGCTGCGACACCGTAGAACGCAGAAGAAGTGAACGCGCCGCTGAACGCCGGATGCGCCATGAGCGGCAGAGCGATCTCGTCATCTTCTGCGAGTTCCTGCAGCACATCGAGTCCGTAAGCATGAACATTGAAAAGCAATGCATCGGCACCGAGTTCGCGGGCACGCCTCGCTTTATCGCGCAGTTGCGATGTCCGGCCCGACAGGTTCACCGCGTAAAGCGTGCGGTGGCCGGTTTCGCTGTAGACTTCGTGCAGAACTTGTTTTGCTGCGGTGATGCGCTGTTCAAAAGGCGTCAGCGGATTGTCGAACAGGATTTCATCGTCTTTCACGAGATCGACGCCGCCGAGTGCCTGCTGTCTGAGCTGTGCTGTTAGGTAATCGATGTCTCGGCCAATGACGCCTTTGAATATGCTCATGACGAGCGGGCGGCCATGGACGTCGAGCAATCCGCGGATGCCGTCGATGCCAAAGCGCGGTCCCGGAAATTGTTGGAGCAGTCCGTCTTCAAAATCGAGATCCAATAATCTCACTTCGCCATCGAGCGACAATTTGCCGAAAACGGTCGTCAAGATAGCAGGCAGATCCGCCGAGAAATTCGCGCTTGGATAGGAAACTTTGATATGCGCTTTGATTGCATCCGGCTTGAGCGGGTGAGGGCTTTCCGGAAATTCCTCGACCGACACCACATGGCCTTTATGCTTTTTCAATTGCTCCTGTTCGAGAAGCGGCAAGTCGGTCCATGACCCGATCGTCAGGCCTAGCGCGATGCCTTCCGCCTTCTTCTCGAATGACCCCGCTTTGCCGTATACTTGGTAGCTTGCTGTCAGTCTGCTCATATGTGACACTCCTTTGATTCCGTTAGTAAAAATAAAAAAACCTCTTCAAATAAGAAGAGGTTAAGGGCGTTAACGACTTCTTATTTCTCAGCCACACTTTCTGGCTGCAAGAATTAGCACCGTGTCCATTGCTGGACCGGTTGCCGGGCTTCGTAGGGCTTGTCCCTCCACCTGCTCTAAATAAGAATTGGATATTCGGTTGGTTGTTGCAATAAAGTAATTCTGATTATTCCACGTGCGAAGAATTCTGTCAACAGGGAATTGTGAGAAAGTTTTTGGCGGAGTTGCTATCGGTAAAACTGCATAGAGGGAAGTGAGCGGCTGGTCGCTCACGGACCCAGCAGGTTGCGCAGCAAACTGTAGGCATTCGGGGCTGGTTTGGGCGGCGGAAAGGGCTCCGGACAGTAAACAGGCCGATCCGGACAGTATTTTCGTTTTGCGGACAGTATTTTGAGAATGCGGACCGTAAAGCCTTAATTTGGAAATAAAGATCGGGAAATAAGTATGGACAGTAACATGTCGATAATGGACAGTATTCGCTTCCTAATGGACAGTGTTTGGACGATAATGGACAGTATTTCAGTTGTAATGGACAGTAAATCCTTAATTTGCAAATTCAGCTTGCTTGAAAATGAAAAATCAGCAGTCCGGCGAGTCAAATCTTATCTGAAATCGCGAATTTCGCCTGAATTTGTCCTCAGAAAACCCCGACTCCCTCAACCGGCAACCATTTTCACCAAAAAACAGACGAAATCACCACTCAAACCACATCCCACTTCAACAAGCCTCGGCAAAACCACCCCAAACTAAAAAACAAGAAATGAAAAGCCTTCGCCGCCAGCGAAGGCTCCTTTCAAACCCAGGAAGTTTCCGCCGAGCGGAAAACTTCCGCTTAAAGAGGCTTAACTTTTATTTGGAGTGAGCAGGGAAGTACAGACGCAGTAAAACCAAATAACAGTTCTTTCATAAGAGCATGGAAAAGAGAACGATCAACCACTATGCAAGTTGAAAAACAATTCGAAAATTCTTGTTGAC
>CAZGMW010000175.1:0-4537 GCA_964526895.1 uncultured Planococcus sp.
ATTCTCGTCCTTCCGCCAGCCATTTCTGAAGACCGCCTTCAAGAATGGCTACATTATCGAATCCTTCATAGCGCATTTGCCAGGCGAGACGGGATGCCCAATAGGAGGCAGCTACCGATTCGCCGACCAATGCGTTTTGATCGTAAATGATCGTCCAAGTATCATCGCCGATTCCTAGTTCCGTCATTTTTTTCACGAAAACATCACGTGAAGGCACTGTGAACGGTAAATCGGATTCCGTATCCGATAATTCACCGACAAGATCGGCATACACGGCTCTTGAAATATGAGCTTGTTCATAGGAAGTTCTGCCGGATTCCACATTCGGCGGTCCGCCGCCTTCGGGAAATTTCATGAATACTGTAGCATCAACGATTCGCAGCTTGGAATCCCCCAAGTGCTCCGCCAGCCAGTCGGTTGAAACGATTAATGGAATATCATTCATCTGAACATCCTCCTTTATTGCATTTACTCCACTTTACGGTTGTTGAATAAAGGCGTCAAAAATTCCGACTTTTGGTGAATGTTTACCCTGTCGACAAGACAGGGAAAACAAAAGTTATAGCCAAATTACTGAAGGAGGAATACTGAAGATGGTACAGATTGCAGTAGAATATCCATTTACAGATATTCGGCAGGCATTACAGAAAAAAGGATATCAGACAGATATGGTGGAGATGGAAGCAGATGCATCCATTTATGACGTAATTGTTGTGCGCAATCAGCATGCTCTGAACGCTTCTTTTATAAAGGGGTCGCTTGTGGAAACCGGGGGGCGCAGTGTTAAGGAAGTCGTCATGGAAGTGGAAGAACGCCTCAAGCGTGCAGGGAAAATTGAACGCAGAGCGGACGCTGAAAAAAGCGGGACTGGCGCAGGTTTTAAATCAGGCATGTTGGCTGGTGCAGCAGCTGGCGCGATGGCTGCGCTTATGATGGCCCCGAAAAGCGGTGAGGAGATGCAGAGCCTTATAAAGGGGAAAATCTCGGCTGAAAATTCTAACGGCGAAGATTTACTAAATCGCATTAAAGAAAAGGCGGCACAAGTAAAAGATAAAGCGATGGAAATAAAAGAAAAAAAGTCTAAGGGCCAGGAAAATGGAAATCAATCCATTTTTGAAACGGTTCCTGAAGGTTTCCGAGTTGTGACCGTGGGCTCCGGCAATCCATTAACTGAAATCGGCAGGAACTCGCCGAGTACACTTGTTCAATTCAAAGACAAATACTTCCTGATTGATTGCGGTGCCGATACGACGAGTACATTGTTTAAACTTGGTCTCCCAGCAAATAAAATCACCAATATGCTCTTTACACATCAACACGTCGATCATAATGGTGATTTCTGGACGTTCTTCATTGATGGCTGGCAGGGGTCGGGTGGAAGGCGCCTGCTGAACCTGGCAGGTCCACAAGTTCAGGAGCTGTATGATACAACGGTTAATTTCTTCAAGAAAGATTTGGAATACCGCGCCAGTTTGGGGACAGCAAAAGACGGAGCGCTGACAAATGTGCATATCACCGATTTCACTGAAGAAAAGCACGGCCTGGAGCTTGATGGTGTAAAAATTACGGCAATTCCTGTGCCGCACAGTGCACCGACTTATGCGTTCCGTTTTGATGCAGAGGGGCACAGTGTAGTGGTGTCGGGTGACTTAACCTACACTGCAGATTTGGGTCCATTTGCGAAAGATACAGATATTCTTGTCCTGGATGGAATGATGACCAGTGATTTTTCAGGGCTACCTGAAGAGAAAGCGGAAAACCTTGAAAAAGGATTGGAAAACTCTCATGCAGTTACCGAGGATCTCGCCCGGATGGCAGCTGAATCTGAAGCGGGAAAAGTAGTGCTGACACATCTTGGTTTGGGTAAAACAGATGTAAAGCGTGTCACTAAAGAATTTTCATCGGCGAGCTTTACAGGTGACATCATCATCGCCGAAGATGGCCTGGCGATTTATCCGTAACAGACTTTCACAAGATAAGAGAATTTCATAACATGAAATTGAATCAAATTATGTTTACTTCAAAGAAGAAGTATAGAAAAGACGTTTTGGGCCAGCATTTGGCTTTCCGAAACGTCTTTTTTAGTTTTGTGTAATTTGTCCTGATAGGCAGCCCGTGTTCCGGATAGCACGGTTCCATAAAACAAAAGCTGAAGCCGATACTGCGGAAGAGGAAGAAGAATAATAGAGGCAAGACAAAAGGCATCCATTCATCATCATTTGGATGCCTTTTTGGTCTCTATGGGAGTTAATCTTTTCGGATTTCATCCGCCGCTTCAGCGAGCCCGCCCTGAAAAACATGGTCATTTCCCGGAAGTTGTTTAATGGTTGCGTTTGGCAAATTCTCCATGTATTTTTGCAGATGCGAAAATGGTACGATGTCGTCTCCGATGCTGTGCAGAAGAACGACATCCGGCAATAAGGAATTTCGGGTAGAAAAGTCATCTGCCAGCTGGAAATCTTCCAACTGCCAGTCTTCATCTATTCCCCAAAACGGTGCGGAAATTGTGATGACTTTTGAAAAAGATTTTCCCAGTTCCTCCTCGGACAGAAACTTCAACAGGGCTGATCCGCCGATGGAATGGCCCACTAATATACTGCCATCCTCCAAGGCAGCCAGTTCTTTTGTTAAAACTTCCCGCCATTCTTTATATTTCGGATCTTCCGGTTTCGGCATTTCAGGAGCGATCACCTGATATGCTGTTCCAAGTTCTTTCTTGAGGGATTGAAGCAACCCGCTGCTTCCTTGTTGTTCTCCTTGAGGGCCGGCACTATGGATGAACAAAACCTGCTGCGCCACTGCAGCCGCCTCCTTTTATTTTCCGCAATTTATTCTGGTATCCCTTTCGTCATAAGTATGCAAATGCCTAGGAATGATCATGATATATTTCACGTGTTCCGGATGGCAGGGACAAAAGCTCAAGTAATTGGTCTACAACTTTTTTCCGCGTTTCAAAATCGAACGGTTCACCGCACGGCCGTCCCATCTTAAATGGAACATGCAGTGTCCGAGGTGCCGCGACTTTATCGGTGACTTCCGGGAACAGTGTGACCATTGCGGTTGGGATTTTTGAAGCTTCTAAAGCCCGGGCATACAGCCCGAGTACGTTATGGCAGGATCCTCAGCCAGGTACAAGCAATGCAGCGTCGATTCCTTCGTTATGAAAGAGCTCGACAACTTTTGGAATCGATTCCTGTTCGACTGATGCTGTATCCAGAATCCCGCCGTTCAATCCGATATTAATGGATGACACGGAACCGATTTTTCCGTCAGCTGCAGCTTGCTTTATCTGGGGGAGGGGGAATACAATTGTCGGATCGGTTTTAGCGTACTTGGTATCGATATAAATATGTGTCACCGTCAGTTCCTGTTCTGAAGCGTCCGAAGGGACAATCCTGAATGTATGGTCGCCTGCCGGGTTATCGACATTAAAGGGTTTGTCCGTTTTTAAGTGCACACCTGCGGTTGATATGAGCGCCACTTTGCATTCGCTTAAAGGCTTAGGCAAAAATGCTTCAGGTGATTTTGAATGTTCCCTCATGTGGCTCATGGTGAATTTCTTGTAAGCTCCCGTGAAGTTCCCGGAAAAAGTCCGCGACATTTTCGACTTGATCTTTGTTTTCATTTTCATGGATCTGCATTCCTCCGTTTCGGCTTGGTTAAAGGTAATAATTCGCTGTCATCCGGCAAACTCCTTTAATGCGGCAGAAGTTAGTTGACAGGCGCTTAAAATCGACTTATAGTTCAATCAATTTAAAACGGAAGGCGGAGAAGCGAGCGATGAAACTGTACAATGAATTGGCAGACTGGTGGCCGTTGATGTCTCCCCACACTGAATACGAAGAAGAAGCAGGACTGTATCTCGAAATCATCAGGCGCCATCATCCCGACGTCCACAAAGCGGTTGAATTCGGTTCGGGAGGCGGAAGCAACGCGTTCTATCTGAAACGGAATTTTTCCATGACCTTGACGGATTTGTCGCAGGAAATGCTGGAAGTCAGCCGCGAACTGAATCCGGACTGTGAACATATTCAAGGGGACATGCGGAATTTGGATCTTGATGAGAAATTTGACCTCGTTTTCATCCATGATGCGATTACGTATTTTACTGATATGAAAGATTTGATGGAAGTCATGAAGAATGCGAAAAAACATTTGAACGAAAAAGGTATCTTGATGATCATGACTGATCAGTTTGAGGAAACATTCAAACCGAACACAGACCACGGCGGCATCGATCAAGGCAAGAGAGGCATGCGTTATTTGGAATGGACTTACGATAGTGATCCGGCGGACCATAAAACGGAAACTGAATACGTCTATGTCATGCGGAATGAGGCCGGCAAGATTGCCAGGGAATTTGACCGGGTTGAATCGGGATTGTTTTCCATGCCGGAATGGGAAGAATTATTGGCGCAGGCAGGATTTCAGGCACATTTCGAACGGGTTGAATATACGGAAGTGGACGGCAATTATTTCGCGATTGTCGCGACGCAGCACGAATAAAGAACGAAACTCGCTTTAAATTCTCAGTTGA
>CAZGMW010000176.1:0-4518 GCA_964526895.1 uncultured Planococcus sp.
AGCAAATACGGCCATCACCACATAGACGTTATGTAATGCCAATGATAATCCATTCTGCAGGTAATTCAATGTTTCCATTGGCATATCTTCCCGGCTATCGACAGTCAGAAGCGCATTAATCGAGTCAAGGCTATAACCTTCTTTGCTGGCAGCGAAATAATTTAATAGGGAGGTATTGAGCACAGTACCCAGCATTGCGACTCCGATCGTGCTGCCCAGGTTGCGCATGAACATATTGGAAGCTGTGGCAACACCTCTCTTTTCGTAAGTTACTGCGCTTTGTATAGAGACGATAAAAGCGGTACTGGTCAAGCCCATTCCGACGCCAATGACAAAACTCGAGAAAGCCGCCCATAGCGGCCCTGCTTCAGGAGTCATGAAGGCGAACAATAACGCGCCAGCAACCAAGAACATCCCGCCTGCAAGCGACGTACGGAAATAGCCGAACCTGATTAATAATCTTCCCGATAATGTAGCTGCAATCGGCCAGCCGATAGACATGGCAGTCAATGTAAAGCCAGCGATTGCAGCAGGCTGCTCCATTACGCCGGTAACATATGTCGGCAAATAACTGGAAACCGAAATCAACAAAATGCCGGCTGTCATCGAAACGAGATTGGCATATAGGATTGTCTTATTTCTCCATATATCAAATGGCATAATCGGATCTTTTGCTTTGCGTTCAACTGCAATGAATAATGTAAATGCAGTTAATGCCAGGCCGACAAGTATGGCCGCCGTCAGAGAAAACCATTCAAAACCTACTCCTCCATCAATGAGGAAAAACAACAGGCTAACTAAGCCAATCGTCAGTAAAATAGCTCCTGCATAATCGATTGATGCAGTCTCTTCTTTCGCGGGTTCTTTCAAAAAAAGAAGAACACCGGTAAGCGCGAGTATGCCAAGCGGAATATTTACCCAGAATACATATTCCCAACCGACCGTGGCGACCAGCAGCCCCCCGATTGCAGGGCCTGAAACGGCTGAAATTCCCCAGACACTCGACAAATATCCTTGTATTTTAGCCCGTTCCTCAGCAGAATAGATATCTCCCACTATTGTCGTGGCTATCGGCAAGACAGCACCGGCGCCTATTCCTTGGATCAGGCGATAAATGATAAGTTGATCCATTGTATCGGCGAGGCCGCACATCAATGAACCAAGCAGGAATAAAACAATGCCAAAAGCAAAAATCGGTTTACGCCCAAAAATATCGGACAGCTTACCATATATTAGAACGGTAACTGTAGTCATCAACAGATAAGCTGAAAATACCCAGCTGTATTTTGAAAAGCCACCTAAATCTGCCGCTATGCTCGGCATTGCGGTTGCTACTATCGTTGCTTCTACAGCCCCGACAAACATCGCCAGCATTACAGAAGCCAGAACGAGTGGACGGTTGGTTGTTTTCGTCATCTCATGCCCTCATTTCAAATGAAACAACAAAAAAGGCCTCTTTTTACGAGACCTTTCATTCATTGATTATTTCGTATTTGATAAATCTGTTTTTTCAACTGCTTCAAGACTACCCGCCTGGTTAATATCCCCATAAACATGCCTTCGTCGTCCACAACACACAGAAAGTTCTGGTCAATCAGCAGATCAAGTGCTTTTTGGAAACGTTCGGTAATTTTTATCAATGGAATATCGGTCTGCATAATATCCTGTACTTTAATTTCAGGTAATTTTTCATACTCAATGTGTTCAAGACCTAATATGGATTCCGTGATGCGCTGCGTATTGATCAAGCCTTGGAAACGGTATTTCATATCCAAAACAGGAATTGCAGAATATCCAGTCTTCGTCAAAACAAGCAAGGCATGTTCTGCGCTGTTGCCCAATTGCACGTGAGCTACTTTTTCAGAGGAAATAATATAGTCTTCTATTTGAGTTTCAAGAAAGTCTTTGCTTGGCAATGAAATCATGCGCTCTACTCCTTTTGCACCATAAATTGATGCTAGTCACTCCGATTTCATCATAACACATCACTAAACATGAAACTATTTAAAAGAGAATATTTTTTACTTAAAAAGGAAATTTATTTAACCATTGCCCGCCGTCCAATGTCACAATTTCTCCGTTCATATAAGATGCTTTATCTGACATGATAAAAGCAGCCAGTTCGGCGATTTCTTCAGGTTTGCCCAAACGGCCGAGGGGGATGGATTCCAATGTGCGCTTGGCAGCTTTGTCCGATTCCCATAATTTATCTGCTCCTCCAGTCCGTTCAATCGGACCCGGTGCAATGCCGTTTACGCGGATGCCGAACTGGGTGCCCCATTCGACAGCGAGTGTGCGGGTCAGCGACATGACCCCAGCTTTTGCGGCAGCTGAATGGGCCACGCCAGCCCCAGCATTCCATGCATAAGTAGCAAGCATATTCAGGATATTTCCTTTCGTTTCATTTTCGATCCAATAATTGCCGACGGCATGTGAACAGAAAAATGTACCGTTCAGTACAATATCCACAACCGATTTCCATCCATTAGGGGAGAGTTTTTCAGCATGGACGATGAAGTTTCCGGCCGCATTATTCACCAACCCGTCAATCCGTCCGAATTTTTCGTGAGCAAATTTAACCATAGCTTTTGCATGTTCAGGTTCCCGCACATCCATTTGGAAAACTTCAACCATCCCTTTTGAGTGCGACATGTTTTTGACAGCCTCATTCAATTTTTCCATATCGCGTCCTGTAATTACTACATTTGCTCCTTCAGATGCGAATTTTTCGGCCATATAATATCCCATTCCACTTGAACCGCCTGTTACGATAATTGTTTGATCTTGAAACATTTAAACATCCTCCTTTTGGCCTTCTTCGAAATTTATACAATTATACGGCAAATTTCCTTCTTTTTCCTCAAATAAAGTAATACTTCTGATACTTGTTATACACATTGCAAGAAAATTTTGATATACTGAAAATGTTTCACGTGACAAAAACCAATGAAAGGAATGAGCCTATGCCAAACTCCAGATTAGATTCTGAAATTGCCCAGGCAATTTTCACCGTTAACAGGCATGCGAAGACCGCTTCAGACAATCATTATTTATATGCACTGAAAAAAGAGGCATTAAATAAAATGATTCTTCAGGACCGTGCTCAGAAAATAGGGCTGCACTTCAGTAAAAACCCCCAAAAAAGCCAACAGCAATCTTCCGTCCTCGTAAAATGCGGGAATTACTATTTTCACATGCTCCCCAAAAAAGAAGATTTTGAGAATCTGGAACACCTTGGCCATCTGGACGAGTCCTACCGTAATCCGGCAAGCAGAATGAATCTCCGTTCAGCCAAAGAGATTTTGAGTGAATTGACCGGTCTTCAGCCCGTTAAAAAGAAAACATCGATTTCCAATTCCGCAAAATCATATCAGCCACGCGAAATGAACAGGTTTTATTCACCCAAAAAATCCTATTTTGATTAAAGCACAGAGCTGGGGCTATATAGTCTTCGGCTCTTTATAATTATCGTCTTCATATTGCACAATCAATGCTTGAGTGCCTTTATCTCCATAGCCTTTTTGTGCCAAACTTTCAAACAATTCAAGGGACAGTTTCAGCCCCGGAAGTTCAAGCCCCATCATTTCCGCTTCTTCCAAGGCGATTCTCATATCTTTAATGAAATGTTTGATATAGAATCCTGGTTCGAAATTTCGGGAAATCATTTTCGGTGCCAGATTTGATAAGGACCAGGACCCAGCAGCTCCAGATGAAATGGAAAGAAGGACCGTTTCGGGATTCAGCCCTGATTTAAGAGCATAAATCAACGATTCGCTGACACCCACCATATTCGAAGCTATGATAATCTGATTGCACATTTTCGTATGCTGCCCTGATCCTGCCGATCCTTGATAAACGATGTTGCCGCCAAAAAGATCCAATAAAGGCTGCACTTGCTTGAATGCAGTTTTTTCTCCACCCACCATAATGGATAAAAGACCATTTTTTGCTCCTATGTCTCCACCGGATACTGGAGCATCCAATGCCGATAAACCATTTTTTAAAGCTTCTTTGAAAATCTTTCTGGCAAGTTCCGGCTTGGAAGTCGTCATGTCGACCAGAATCGTGCCTTCCTTGGCATGATTGATAATCCCTTCCTCACCGAAATAAACTTCTTCAACATCTGAAGGATAACCGACCATTGTAAAAACCACTTCGGAATTAGCGGCAACCAGTCTAGGGGATTCGTGCCACTCTGCTCCCGCTTCTACTAAATTTTGTGCTTTCGCGGCAGTACGCGTATAAATCGAGACTTCATGCCCTTCATTAAGGAGATGCTTTACTAAGCTGTTCCCCATCACTCCTGTTCCGATAAACCCTACCTTCATATGTATCCTCCTTTTTCAATCTATCTTCAGTTTAGCAAAAATCTTCTGTATATTCACTATATATCAAAGAAAAGCGACTGTGCCCGTTAAGCTCTGAAAGGCATAAGACGATTTGGCGAAGCGGCGTCTTTTCAGCCGCACAGCCAAAGTGGCTTATGACCCGAAGAGCTGGGCCACAGGAGTCTGGACA
>CAZGMW010000177.1:0-4510 GCA_964526895.1 uncultured Planococcus sp.
CGACCGCGACCTATTTGAAGGCAATGAAGAACAGATTCTCGAAGCTCAAGTTGAAATGACTGTCGTAGCTGGAGAAATAATGTTTAAGAGAGGGGAATGACGATGGAGGCATACATCATTACCGGTGCCTCAAAAGGTATAGGACATGCTCTTAGTAAACAATTGAGCGAAAAAGGGCATCAGGTTTATGGAATTGCCCGTTCATTTCCGGAAAATTGGTCAGGAACAAAGTCTTTTGAATTCGATTTATTAAAAACTTTGGAAATTCCTGAGTTGATTGAAAATATTTTCGGCTTTATTTCCGTGGATGTCGGTAGGATCACACTCATCAATAACGCGGGAACGATTACGCCAATTGGTTTTGCGGGAAGCAACCAAGCAGACGAAATAACTAACAGCATTGCTTTAAACCTGACAGCGCCGATGGTCATAAGTGGGGCATTTATATCAAGTGCTTCTAATCTTGCGGTACAAAAAAGAATCATTAACATTTCCTCAGGCGCCGGCAGAAAAGCTTATGAAGGATGGAGTTCTTATTGCGCCGGTAAAGCGGGACTGGACCATTTCAGCTTGTGCCTTGAAAAGGAGTATAAAGATATTAAAACGATGTCAGTGGCGCCCGGCATCATCGATACGGACATGCAGGAGAAAATCCGTGAAAGTTCGGAAAAGGATTTTCCAATGATAGAGAATTTTAAAGCGTATAAGGAACAGGGAATGCTCAGTACGCCCGAACAAACGGCTGAACAATTGATTCGCCTCCTAGGTAGAGAAGATTTTGATGAACTGGCAACAATTGCAGACATACGCGATTATATTTGAATTACCAAACGAAATATTTTTAGTGAAAGGAGTTTGTTGATGCCTAATATCCCCCCGAACATACTGGCCCTGCTGGCGGATGCCGATCAAGCTGGAGTGAACATGAAGAGTCCTAAAGCTGTCGTTACCCATTTATTGGCCCATGGAGAAAAAGAATCCATTCTGTATTTCTACAAGCCCAATAGCCTGGAATTTGATTTTGATAAATACAATGAGGCTGTTGAAGTCATGAGAAAACAGAAAAACTAAGACAAAAAGGTCACCAACACCAAAAATCTGGTGTTGGTGACCTTTTTGAATGTTTTTATCTTCCGCCCAATAAATCGAATAGACCGCCGGCAGCACTGCCTTCGCCTTTGGAGCGGCCGACCGGATTTTGAGGCGCTGCAGCGAATACTTTGCTTGCAAGGCGGCTAAACGGAAGAGATTGAACCCATACGCTGCCAGGCCCTCTAAGCGTTGCGAAAAACAAACCTTCACCGCCAAAAAGTGCGGTTTTCACACCAGGAACAGTCTCGATATTGTAATCAACATCAGAAGTCATTGCGACCAGACAGCCGGTATCAACCTTAAGAACTTCACCTTTTTGAAGATTTTTTCGGTAAAGAGTACCCCCTGCATGGATGAAGGCCATTCCATCGCCTTCAAGTTTTTGCATGATGAACCCTTCGCCTCCGAAAAATCCTGTTCCCAGTTTTCGTTGGAATTCGATGCCGATAGATACACCTTTTGCAGCGGCAAGAAAAGCATCTTTTTGGCAAACCACTTTGCCGCCGAGTCTGCTGAGGTCTAAGGGTACAATTTTACCCGGGTAAGGAGATGCAAAAGAGACAGTCCGTTTGCCGCTCCCTTTATTGGTGAAGGTGGTCATGAATAGGCTTTCACCGGTAATGATCCTTTTTCCGGCGCCAAGGAGCTTGCCCATGACACCGCTGCCAGAACCATTATCGGATCCATCTCCAAAAATCGTTTCCATAAAGATTCCATCTTCCATCATCATTAATGCGCCGGCTTCTGCAATCACCGTTTCATTTGGATCCAGTTCGACTTCTACAAACTGCATGTCGTCACCATACAATTTAAAATCAATTTCGTGATTATTCATCTTTACCTCTCCTTTGCCATTAGACTATCACTTTCTACTATATAAGTATTGGGTCAATAATTAAATGACTTATTATATCATTTACAGAAGTTTCAGATTATCGAATTTAAACATACTTTAAATTGCTTTTTCTGAACTATATCGAATGTTCCGAAAACGTGGTAAGATTTAAGAAAATCTTTTAACGAATGAGGGGTAAGGATGGGAACTGTTCTTTCTTTGGCAATCATAGCCATAGCAATATTTGCAGCCTATGCATTGAAGAAATTTTATGAAAGACCGTATATCGTGAATTTTGCACTTGCTGCCATGCTGTTGCTGATCGTTATCAGAACACTGATGCTGCAGCCGATTACCGGTTTAGGATATGCGGCAATTATTTTGTGTACTATAGCTGGAATCTTCCAGGCTGTGCTCGGATTTAAAAGCTATAAAGCCACTCAACAAGTCCAGGCATAATTGAGAATCCCATACAGGGGTTCTTTTTTTTTTTGCGAAAAAGGTATAACGCACGACTTTTTGGATACAAATACTATTTTTCTGATATTTTTTCGGAATTATTAGAAAGTGGGTCTTTCATATCAATTTATGTTTAGTATAATGAATAATATCACATAATGAATATACAGAAACTGATTGAGGAGGGGTTTTATGGAGCCAAGGAGGAGCAGGAAGGAATTCCGGAAAACAAAGCATCATTTTAAAGAAACCGGATTGTCCTATGGTGTAGTTAATCTTGATGCCAAGACGCTTGACCGTGAAGGCAATAAATTTCTCGAATTTATCGTACATGTTTTTTTATTTTTACTCGGGGGAGTCATTTTATGCAGTATGCTTCTCGCATTACTGAGCATGAATTGAAAATTGCAGAGTAAGTTGGAAGTGAGGTTTTCATATGATTCGATATCCATCACCTGTTATAAAGACCATTGGAATAACCGCCCCATCGTCTGGAGTGGATAAAGACCTTCATCCGCTTTTGGAGCAAACGATCAGTCGCCAGCAGGAGAACGGTTTTAATGTAATTGTCGGAAAGACTGCCTGGACGCAGAAGGATGCTAAATCGGCACCTGCACAAGTACGAGCACAGGAATTGATGGCTATGCTAGATAATTCCACAGTCGATGCCATCATTCCACCTTGGGGAGGTGAATTACTCATTGAAATTCTTGAGTTTTTGGACTTTGAACAGATTAAGCCAACATGGATTCTCGGCTATTCCGACACCAGCCTACTGCTCCTTGCCGTAACTTTGAACACCGGCATTGCGACCGCCCACGGCACAAATATCATCGATTTACGTGGTCCGGAAACAGACGAAACAACGGCTAAATGGATTGATGTTCTCTCAACTGAAATCGGAGGAGAAGTCATCCAGAAATCATCGGACTTTTATCAAGCGAGCTGGAATCATGAAAACCCATCGCCAATAGTTTTCCATTTAACAGAAAAAACGGAATGGAAGACAGTTTCCGGCAAGCAAATAAGTTTTGAAGGCAGGCTATTGGGAGGCTGTATCGACGTCATCCATCATCTGGCGGGTACTCCGTATGGCAATGTTGAAGGTTTCAGGAAACAGTACATCCCTGAAGATCCTGTAATTTGGTATTTCGAGAATTGTGAAATGTCGATAGCGGATTTGAAGCGTTCATTAACTCAACTGAAGTATGCTGGCTGGTTTGAAAATTGTACGGGAATTCTTTTTGGCAGAAGTGCCGCAAATCATCCGACCGAAGGATACACAGCTGAAAAAATGTATACGGATTTGGAGAGTGAGTTAGGTATCCCAATCATCTATGATGTGGACTGCGGACATATGCCACCCCAGCTCATCTTTATCAACGGCGCGTTCGCTGAAGTGGAATTTAAAGAAGGCACAGGCAGGGTCACTCAGAAATTCAAACAATAAGGATGTTGTCGTTTATGGAAATTAAAATCGTTACACCAAATGAAGCGGAGATATATAAAATTCTCAGGTTGGAAGCCTTGCTGGACACACCCGACGCTTTTGCCGTATTACATGAAGACGCCTTAAATAAACCAATTGAAAAAACGCGAGCACAATTGGCTTCGGAACATTCCGTAACCTTCGGGGCATACGACACCGATAAATTAATAGGGAATATGACGTTGGCTAGAAATCCTCTGCCAAAGATGAATCATAGAGCTTCCATTGTGGCTGTTTATGTCGCACCGGAATATCGCGGCACTGGAGCGGCACATGAGCTTATGAGAGAATTGCTGGATTACGCAACGGGGGCGGAAGGACTCGAGCAGCTGGATTTGATGGTGGCCAACCATAATTTAAGGGCTAAGAATTTTTATCTTCGGTACGGTTTCGAAAAATATGGAACCGAGATCCATTCGATGAAAACAGGGGACAGATATATTGATGAAGATTTAATGGTGAAATTCATAAAGTAAATGCATTGCTGCTTATAATCCGGAAAGTAGGTGCTATATGAGGGATTTATCGATGATTGCCTTGTTTGTATCGTTATTTTTATTAATCGGATTTCCAATGATTTTTATGATAATTTCCATGTTTACCGATCAATGGATCTTTATGTTCTCTGGATCAGT
>CAZGMW010000178.1:0-4510 GCA_964526895.1 uncultured Planococcus sp.
CAGATTAAGCGGATTTTTGGGAAGTGAAGCTGTACTTCCGTAAATACTCGCTTTTTTATTGTCCAGACTCCAGCAGCCCAGTTCTTCGGCTGCTCCTGCATCGTCGCAAGAGATAGGCCCAAACAAGTTGGTGCTATCTCTCGCTGTCGCTTTTCTTTGTCCAGACCCCAGCGGCCCAGCTCTTCGGGTCATAAGTCATCTCAGCTGCGCGGCCAAGGCCACTTCGCTGACCTGCCTTATGCCTGTCAGAGCTTAACGGGCGCTGTCGCTTTTCTTCATTCAAAAAATCTGTCGAACATTTTTTTTGCTTTTGTTACGACACCTTCACCGTCTTCTTTCGGCTGCTTAGGTTGTTTTTGCTGTCTTTGTTTTTGTGGCTTGGGTTCCTGCTCCACTTTTTGTGGATTGCCGAGTGCCGCCCCACTTCCAATGCGACCGTAGAAGACATCTTCCATATAAGCATATTGGATCAGTCCAACAGACGTTGTATACTGCGGTTCTCTTACGCCAATGTATTCAGGAATGAACAAGCGCACCCGCGTTTGAAGAATATTTCTTGCCAATTCAGGCAGTCCTTCAAGTTTAGCCATTCCACCTGTCAGAACGACCCCCCCTGGAAGGTCCTGGACACCTAGACGGTAAAATT
This sequence comes from uncultured Planococcus sp., assembly GCA_964526895.1. GTDB lineage: Bacteria > Bacillota > Bacilli > Bacillales_A > Planococcaceae > Planococcus. Next base: position 647 of record CAZGMW010000178.1, read on the forward strand.
CATCCAAAATCAATTCGAAAAGTTCTTCCAGGCGAACTCCGATTATTTCAGATATGTACTTTTGACTGTACTGTTCTTTTGTATCCGAACCAATTACCGGAACTTCGAACAACTCATCTTCGGAAGCATTATCATAGAAAGCATGCCCATATTCCAGTTTAATTTTTTCAGCTTGATCAGTAGGCGTTTTCAGCACTATAGACAAGTCTTTGGTTACATGGTCGCCTCCAACAGGAATCACTGTTGATGCTACCAAATGGCCATCCTGGAAAATGGCTATGGAAGTCGAACCCCCACCGATATCAATACATGCAGTTCCATGATTTTTCTCATCCTCTGTTAAAGCATAATATCCTGCTGCAAGTGGTTGTGGGTAAATATCCCGTATTTGAAGACCAGCCCTCTCCACGCAGCGCAAAACATTATGTAATATCGTTTTGGATGTTGTCACCATTGTACCATCCATCTCAAGGCGAATCCCAATCATACCCCGCGGATCTTTAATTTCATCCAAATGGTCCACGATATATTGCTCAGGAATGATGTTCACCAATTCCCGTTCGGGCGGAATCGACATGACTTGTGCCGCTTCAAGCACACGATCCATGTCTTCATCTGTAATTTCACGGTTCTCACTGTTTACTGCGACGACTCCTTTTACAGTCTGCAGCATCATCTTATTGGCAGGAATCCCCAATACCACTTCATGAATAGACTTCCCGATCATACGTTCAGCCTGGTCAACAGCTTTTTTAATGGATTGTACAGTTGCATCTATATCAACGATGGCACCTTTTTTAATTCCATTGGATTTTACGTTCCCTACACCGATGACGTGCAACGATTTATTCGCCATTTCTCCGATCAATACTTTAACCGACGAAGACCCGATATCTAAACTTACATATAATTCTGATTGGCTCAATTCGTGGCACCTCCTTATTTTATTCCAGTTATTATTATTCTATTGTAAATTATACACCTTGTCTAAGTAATTTGATGCAATATTTTTTCATTTCATCTGAAAATTCAAACTGATTCCCGGACATTTTGTTTCGTCGTCCATTTGCCCAGTAATATGCGCCGGATAACTGCAATATTTTGGAACAATCTGACACCGAAAGCAAGAATCGCCGTAAAGTTTAGATCGATTCCAAGATGGACTCCCAAAACGCCGGCCCGGCTGCCAGCAAACTATAAAAATTAAAACCCGAAATCAAAATACATTATTTTATACATACTGCAATGTGCCCTTATCCCTCCGAAAAGAGTATCCAATGCGGGGCAGCATGGTGATTGACAGGTAACTGTCATATCGAGGCGGTATAGCGATATCTGACAGGAGACCAAGATTTTCACTTTAGCCTTCTACGGTGATTTCTTTCTGAGGCTGCGATACGTTGAGTGAAAGATTACCGATATATAAAATACCGAGTATCGGAGAGGCTTTTAAATAATTTGAAATATTTTCTGCTTTGCCGATTGAACCACCAGCGATTTTCATTTCCAAAAGTGGATCAATAATGTAGTCAATATCAATTTTATGGTTTTGCCTTACGAAATGATCTGAATCAGAATTGCAAGCGAGAAGATAATCGACTTTCTGACAGTATTGTTAAGGTTGCTCCGCTTCTTCTTCCACAATTTCCTTTGGTGGGCCGTAGAGATCGTCATAGGATCGGAATGTAATGCCCACTTCCATGTCGAATACACCTTTTTGTCCATCTTTCAATTGGGCAGTCAAGGATGGATAATAACTCAGGTTTTCTGCCAGATTATTTAATTTGGCATGAATTTCGTTGCCGTCAGTCATGAATAAGGTGACACTGGCGGAAGCGGTTTCGCCTTCAGTCAAAATCAGCTGCGAAAGCATATTTGACACTTCCGGATCCAACTTTTCCAATTGGGCAGCAAGTTCCAGCCGCGTTTCAGTTTGCTCAAAATTTGAAAAAATAGGTCCGGCCACATTATCCACAGGCAAATCTACTGCATGGCCGTTCGCTAATAATTTCTGGTAACCTGTTTCTTTTTCCAGAAAACCGATTGCAGGATATTCCACTATGGATATCTCTACACCGGTGAGCCAATTTTTATCTACTTCAGCTTTTTCAACCCATTCAAGGTCAGTAATAACGCCTGCAACTTCGCCGGTTGTGAAAGACCACATCGATTCACCCTCAGCCAGTCCGCTCGCTTCGATATACTTCGCTTCAGGATAAAGGTTTTCGCCACTGACCGTTATGGTCTGTATTTTGCTGTAAGAGGTCTGGCTGTAGATTAAAGCAGCCAATAACACCAAGAAAATGAACAGCAATACCAGGAATTTGCGATTGGTTCTTTTTCGCCGACGCTCGCGAAGCGTGGGGATGCGTTCTTCTATATCAATCACTTTATCCATAGCTGCTGCTCCTTTCTTAAGGTGATTAACGGGCGCTGTCGCTTTTCTCTGTCCAGACTCCAGCTGCCCAGCCCCTCGAGTCGCTTCGGTCTTGCCAGCAAGGGCAGAACGCCATTACTTTCAAGCCCTCCAGCGCTTGTCGGGGCTTAACGGGCGCTTCCGCTTTTCTTTGTTTATTCTTCCGCTTCTGTCACTTTTCGGACCGCTTCGATAAATGCATCTCCGCGGATTTCGAAATTTTCATATTGGTCCCAGCTTGCACAGGCAGGCGACAGCAGAATCGTATCGCCATCTGCTGAATGGCTGACAGCTTTTTCGACAGCACTGAGCATATCCTCTACTTTTTCCACTTTTGCTACGCCGCAATCATCAGCGAACTGGGCGAATCTTTCAGAAGTTTCACCAAATGTAACCAGTGCTTTCACGCGGTCCATATAGGGCCTCAACTCTTCCAGCGAATGATCGCGTTCAAGTCCTCCCGCCAACAAAACAATATTTCCCGGGAAAGCTTCCAGTGCACTCTTTGTCGCCAATGCATTCGTCGCTTTTGAATCGTTGTAGAATTTACGGCCTTTCCAATCCATGACGAATTGTGAACGGTGCTTGACTCCTGTAAAGGACGAAAGGACCCGAATAATAGTTTCTTTCGTTCCTCCCCATAAGAGTGCAGCAGCCGCTGCCGCCAAAATATTCTCGAGGTTGTGCTGCCCACCGAGCATGATTTTCGAACGCTCGATAAGTTTTTGTCCCTGCCAATAAATATATTTGTCATCCGCGCTAATGCTTTCTTCTGTTTTGCCTTTCAAAGTAAAAGGAACCAGTTGAGCTTTACATTTTTGTGCGTAAGCAGCAAGATGCGGCTGGTCGGCATTATAAATGAAATAATCCTCAGGGGTCTGGTTTTGTGTTAATTTCATCTTGGAAGCTTCATAATCTTCTAAAGTACCATGGTAATCGAGATGCGCTTCATAAAGATTTGTGATGATTGCAATGCTTGGACGGAATGATTCCGTACCCTTTAACTGAAAAGATGATAATTCAGTTACGATGATATGATCAGCTGTTGCATGCTCTGCAACGCCGCTTGCCACTGTACCGATATTCCCCGCTATCAGCGGTTTCTTTTCATCCTGATGCAGCATATGGAACAGCAGGGTTGTTGTAGTAGTCTTGCCGTTTGAGCCGGTGATGCCGATAAACGGAGCTTCACTGATTTTGTAGGCTAGCTCTATTTCTGTCCAAACTGGAATCCCTTTTTCTTCCGCTGCACGGATCATCGTATTCGAATAGGGGATACCAGGGTTTTTAACAAGCAATTCAAAGCCCTCTTCGAGCAAATCTTCAGGATGGCGACCGCAAATGACCGTCACCCCCAGATTCAATAACTCCTGAGCTTCAGGATTTTCTTCAAATGGCTTAGCATCATTTACAGTTACAAACGCTCCCAGTTTATGCAAAATACGAGC
>CAZGMW010000179.1:0-4491 GCA_964526895.1 uncultured Planococcus sp.
CAGCTCTTATTTCGATATTCCAGTAGTCATCGGTGTCCTGTCGGTTCTATACCTCGCCTTGATCGCCGTGATACTCACGGAATTCTTTGACCTCAGAAAATCCCTATCCATTGTCCTTGTCTCTGGATTGATCGTCACTTTTCCGACCATCAGTGCAACGTTTTCTTATATGTTCACAGCTGATGGCTATATGGCGGGAACACTCGTTACCGCACTTGCACTATTGGTCACCAAAAAGTATAAGTATGGATTTATTCCCGGAGCCGTCCTGTTTTACTTGGGTGTAGGCGTCTACCAGGCAAACTTGCCATTCCTGCTGACGCTGACCACCATCTTCCTATTGATGGAGGCATTAACGAAAAAAGATTCCGTCAAAGGATTTTTCATCACCACGGCTCGCTTTGCGGCAACCGCCGTCATCGGGATGGGCTTATACGGAACCACGTTCTTCCTATATAACCGCTTACTTGCGGGTGAAATTTCGAATTACCAGGGACTTAATGACATTGGTGAAAGTTCGCAAAGCCTTTCCCTTACAGTCCGGGAATTGCTCAACTCGGTAGCTTCATTTTTCTTCAGAGGATTTATTACGGAGCTGCCTGTGAATCTGTTTGAAATACTAAATCTCTTTGTCATGTTGCTGATCGTGGCGGGTGTTGCCCTGATCTTTTTCCAAAACAAAGTCTATCGCAGCATTCCCTTTACCGTATTGACGATGCTGATGTTAGTGAGTTTGCCTTTCTCGGCCTATTGTTTATACTTTGTATCGGCCGACGTGATATACCATATGTTGATGGTGCTGTCATTGCTGAGTTTCTATCTGCTCCCAATCCTGATATACGATAAGTTTTCGTTCGCTTCATTTGCCAATAAAAGCTTTTCTTGGGTCACTGTCATCGTTTCACTGCTCATCGTATTCAATTTCGCCATCATCGCGAATATTTCATATTATAATCTTCACTTGAAGTATGAAAGTACGGCTTTCGCATTGAACCGGGTAATTGACCGGATTGAACAAGTGAACGGCTTGGAAGAAGCAGATAAGCTAGCGATATTCGGAAGAAACAGACTGGAATCCGGTCTCACCGACACGATCATTCCACAAAGCATCCCGAATATGACCGGCTCCAGCGGAAATTACCTTCTTCCGCTTCCCTATCATTATTTCTATATGATGCAAAATCAGTTTGGCGTCCGTTATAAAACCGCCAGCCAGGATGAGTATGCACTCATTGCCGCCAGCGAAGAATTTGAAAACATGGAACCTTGGCCAGCCGAAAGTTCCGTTCAGCTGTTCGGAGATATAGTGGTAATTAAATTCAGTGAATAACTAAAGAAAAGCGACAGTGCCCGTTAAGCTCTGACAGGCAAGAGATGGGCCAAATGGAATTTGGGCCATCTCTTTGCGACGAAGCTAGCGCAGCGATGCAGGAGCAATAAGGTTTTAGACGATTTGGCGAAGCGGCGTTTTTTCAGCCGCACAGCCAAAGTGGCTTATGACCCGAAGAGCTGGGCAACTGGAGTCTGGACATGGATACACTTTTCCTAAGAATCTTCATACTAAAAAAGTTATACTTTCTTATCCACTAAAATAGCCGCAGCTTTCGATAAACAATCGAAAGCCGCGGCTATTTTTTATCCATTATTCAGTTGACCGGTCAGTTTTTGGCTGACAGCGAGTTTTTAAAGATAATCTGTTTGCTTACAACATAATTGAAGACGATGACCACCACATTCGCGATGATTTTTGCCAGAAGATCGTCCATGGCGATCAATTCCACCAACACGACCATCATCACAAAATCTATGCCCAAAGAAAGTATCCGGAAGAAAAAGAAGCTGCCGACTTCACGCAGCAATTCTTTTATGCCGGTAGTTTGGGACGCAAACACATATTTCTTATTGGTTATATAAGCAAATAATACGGAAATGGCCCACGCAATCACAGTGGCGATCCGGTAATCCGCAACTCCGGTTTCAGTCAGCACGTAATAGCTGAGAATATTCACGCCGGTCGTTAAAACGCCCATAATAATATAATTGATAATTTCTTTATTTTTTTTCATTAAACTGATAATCTCTTGCCAATTCAGAAGTTTCCACCGATGACAGAACATAATCCCGGCTTTCGATTATATTGCCTGAAGCGTCCACAGGCGAACTGATGAATTGTCTTTCTCCGTTATAATCATTCACGAAATATAACGGCCTGTTTTTCGTTTCATTGAAAATCCGTCCTAAATACTCACCGATTACGCCAAGTGAAAGCATTTGGATACCGCCCAAAAACAAGATGACGCTCATCGTGGATGGATAGCCGGAAATTTCTTCTCCAAAGAAAATGGTTTTGAAGACAATTACAAGAATATAAAGGAATGCCAATATCGATACGATAAACCCTGCGAATGAAGACAGACGCAGCGGGACAGTTGTAAACGAAGTGATTCCTTCAATCGCCAAATCGAACAACTTCGAATAATTCCACTTGGTAGTGCCGGCAGCGCGTGCATCCCGGTCAAACATGATTTCTTTCTTATTGAAGCCGATCCAGCTGAACATCCCTTTGGTATAACGCTGGGTTTCCCGCATTTTCCGCAAGGCCTCTACGCAACGTTTATCAAGCAGGCGGAAGTCCCCTGTATCTTCCTCGATATCAATCCGGGAAACTTTTTGGAGGATCTGGTAGAACTTTTTGGATGTCCACTTCTTAAACCAGGTCTCTCCCGTTCTGGAATTTCTTTTCGCAAAGACATCGTCGTATCCCTGCTCCCACAAATCAATCATCATAGGGATAAGTTCCGGCGGGTCTTGAAGATCAGCGTCCAGAATGATAAGCGCATCCCCTCTTGCATGGTCGAAACCTGCAAGCATGGCCGTTTCTTTACCAAAATTACGGGATAAATCGACATAGGATATTCTGGAATCCATTTCTCTCATTCCTTTTAATATCGGCAATGTCCGGTCTTTGCTTCCATCATTGATAAAAAGCATTTCGAACTGATAATCAGTAAGCTCATCCAGCACATTCGTAAGACGTGTATATAATTGATGCAAAACTTCTTCTTCATTATATGCAGGTATCAATATAGTAATTAATTTCACAAGAATCCTCTCTTTCATTGCCTCTATACCAATCAAGCTTTGACATAAAAGCATTAATCTGAAGGCTGGCATTTTATCGGGACAGCAGCTTGAACCCATCCATACCAAACCTCAGTTGAACTGCAAAAACATAATAATATCATTATTAATATTAACCATAATATCATAATTTTATGTAGTCCTTCGTATTTATTTGACAACTTTTTTACAAAATCCAAATATCAGCCATTAAGTTCACTTAATCTTTCATAGCAAATGAAAACCGCGTCCAGAAGACCATAGGCGTTTCTGAATACGGCTTTCAATATAATGACCATTATTTCCATGCCGCTCTTTTTACAGACGGTTTTCGTAAGCCGCTTTCAGTTTCTGCTCGAATAATTCCAGCAGCTGATCGCGCAATTCCGGACGCTTCAATGCAAACTCAATCGTTGTTTCGATAAACCCGAACTTCTCACCGACGTCGAAACGGCGGCCATCGAATTCATAACCGTAAACGCCCTGGATTTCGTTCAGTTTTTGGATAGCATCCGTCAACTGGATTTCTCCACCCGCTCCTACAGTATGTTCCCCTAAAATATCGAAGATTTCAGGGGTCAGAATATAACGGCCCATGATTGCATAATTGGAAGGGGCCGTTCCTGGCGCAGGCTTTTCGACGAATTTATTCACTTCCATCAATTTGCCGTCACGGGATACGGGATCGATGATTCCATATCGCTGGGTATCTTCATCTGACACTTGTTTAACACCGATAACGCTATTGCCGATTTTTTCGTACTGCCCCATCAGCTGGGCCAAGCAAGGTTCCGGATTCTCCACAATGTCATCGCCCAATAAGACCGCAAACGGTTCGTTTCCGATGAACTTTCTGGCCGACCAAATGGCGTGCCCAAGCCCAAGCGGCTGCTTCTGGCGGATATAATGGATCTCCACTTTGGAAGAGCTCATAATCGAATCGAGCATATCCGTCTTGCCTTTTTTCAACAAGGCATCTTCCAGTTCATGGACATGGTCAAAATGATCCTCGATCGCTCTTTTCCCTTTGCCCGTTACAATTATGATGTCTTCAATTCCCGAAGCAATCGCTTCTTCCACGATGTACTGGATAGTCGGTTTGTCGACAATCGGCAACATTTCCTTTGGCATGGCTTTTGTAGCCGGAAGGAAACGGGTTCCCAAACCGGCAGCCGGTATAATCGCTTTTTTAACTTGCATCTAATCACCTTTTCATCATACTTATTTTGAAATCAATTGTTTTATCCAAAAAATTGATAATTCTATAATACTAAATACTTTATTTTATATTAAAAAGTATAACATAATTCTCTACCTTACCATATGTTGTGTTTGAGCAGGAAATAAAGGAGCCGCATCCATACATTCACG
>CAZGMW010000180.1:0-4468 GCA_964526895.1 uncultured Planococcus sp.
CGGCAAATCAAAAGGCGATTTCCCTGCAAGGCCAAATTTCCTCGATCAAAGCCGACTACAGTTCTCTCGTTCAGCATTTCCAGCAGAAACTTTCAGAAATGGAATCACCCCTCTGGAACAATCTATTGAATACAGACAGCTTACGGGAGTATCGCTTCGTTCTAGAGGAATGGCGGGAAAATGCAGATTCCGGTTTATCCGTCGAAGAAGAAGCGATGATTTCCAGTTTGATGGTTGATGGGTATCACGCGTGGAATGATTTATACCGTTCCATCCTCAATAATTTGCGAGTCACCATTGAAGTTGAAGGCAGTGAAAAGGAATTTTCTGTGGGACAGGCAGTCAATTTGCGGTCACACGCCGATCAAAAGGTCAGAAAAAACGCTTTTATTGCTTTAGAAAACACTTGGACGGATCAACAAGAAACGATGGCCCGGATTTTAAATCATATTACCGGATTTCGGCTGCAGGTTGATCAGAAGCGGGAAAAATCGAACAGCCTGGAACAGCCATTAAAAGATAATCGGATGAGCGAAGAGACTTTGCGGGCCATGTGGCAAGTTGTCGGCCGCCATAAACCTGCGTTTGTCGATTACTTGGACCATAAAGCTCAGCTGGCCGGTAACGACCAAATGCCGTCCTATGATTTCTGGGCACCTTTCTCCGAAAAGAAAAAATCTATCGATTATCAGAATGGTGTTGAATTTCTTCTAAAACAATTCCATCTTTTCGGACCGGAATTGGAAAGCTTCGCCCGAACTGCGTTTGAAAAGGGCTGGGTCGAAGCGGAAAACAGGTCCGGAAAATCAGCATTGGCTTTTTGTGCAGGTTTCCCCTTGTCCGGAGAATCCCGCGTCTTCCTCACATTTGACGGCTCGATGACTAGTTTGCTGACGATGGCTCACGAATTAGGCCACGCCTTCCATAATCATGCGATGAATTCCGTACAGCCCCTGAATCGGAAATATAGTATGAGCACTGCTGAAACAGCTTCCACTTTTGCAGAAATGATTGTGCTGGACGCTGCAATTGAACAAACAGAAGACATAGATGAAAAGCTGAGTCTATTGGATGAAAAAATAAAGCGCAGTGTCATGAATTTCATGAATCTGCATTCCAGATTTCTTTTTGAAGAAAGATTATATGAAGCGCGTAAACAAGGAATGGTACCGGCAGACCGCTTGAATCGCATGATGGAAGACGCCCTCAACGAAGCCTATGCCGGTTCCATGAGCCATTTGCCTGTACGGTCCTGGATCTCTACGCCTCATTTCTATATCACTTCTTCTCCTTTCTACAATTTCCCTTATACATTCGGCTATCTATTTGCCGTCAGCATTTATGCAACAGCTAAGGAACAAGGAGCAGATTTTGAGAAGAGTTATTTAGCCCTGTTGCGTGATTCGGGTAGCATGACCGTGGAAGATTTGGCAATGAAACATCTCGGAGAAGATATTACACAGGAAAGTTTCTGGGAAAAAGGGATGGCTCTTTGCCTGAAGGATGTGGAGGAGTTCATACGGCTTTCTTCGATGAGTCTGGTGAGTCAATGATCACTGATCTCGCTGAAGGTTGGAGAATATAAAAAATAGGCCGCTATCCAACGGCCTATTTTTTATGGATCCATTTAATTTTTTCTACAAGCACCTCTTTTCATTCATTGCTCGCCAAAAGATTTCCGGTTTCGACATCAAAAATTTTATACTGAATTTCAAATACGTGATCTTTCGTTACTGTGACTTCACAATAATAAGGGATGGCCTGCCCATAGGCACCAAGGTTAGGAATATCTGAAAAAGAGAAATATTCATCTGTATCCACCATATGTAATGTCGCATCAGCAGAACGGCCGGATGTTGAAATTTCAACTCTGCATTCACCTTCGACCACATCATATTGTTTTAACACCATATATTTAAGGCTTGGGAGAGTCATCATCAAAAGCAATACTCCCATCAGAAAGATTCCTATCATCTGAATCGACCTGAGGAATTTCAACTTGCGATTCACATACATATAGATAAAACCACTTGCCGCCCCTATAACAAAGAACAATCCAAATGCCAGCAGTAAATAATACAATTTCCCACATCCTTCATCGTATGTGACACTTACTGCTTATTACGATAATACGGCTGTTTGGTTTCAGTTTTATAACTGCAGTCATTAATAAGTATAACTAATATAGCTGATTGAAAATCAACGGTTTATAGACCACAATAAAGAATAGATAAAAAAACAGGATCAGTCCCTTAACTGATCCTGAAACCTGGTAACGAGGTGCTCCTATATGACAGCTGAAATAATTGTTCCAGTCGGTCTCCTTCTTCTCTTTATTGCGCTTGGCATATACCTGCTGCAAGGCAAAGGCGGCTGGCTGATTGCCGGCTATAACACGATGCCGAAAGAAGACAAAGAAAAATACGACGAAGCGGCGCTTTGCAAAGCGACAGGCAAGCTGGTCCTCGCCATCGCGTTCACCATTGCGCTGATTACTGCAGGCGGTCTGTTGGAAATGAACTCATTAATGATCAGTGGCGTGGTATTGATGCTGGTTTTTATTCTCTTCGGCGTAATTTATATCAATACAGGGAGTGCTTTAAAAAAAGCAGAAACTGAGCCTTTTTATATTAAAGACTTCAAAGACTCTTGTTGTCTATTATTAATCCAAAAAAATAGGCAATCCAGCCGGCTTCACTGCTTCTGTACTATCAAGATATACAAAGATTCTGAAGGAAAAACTTTTTCGATAATCCGGAAACCGGCGTCTTTCATTTCCTGTTCCATACCGGCCAAAGAAATTCTCGGTGCTTTATGGGATGATTCCTTTTTTGGCTCAAGCTCAATACAAATTAAATGACCGCCATCTTTTATTACGGAGTTTAATTGCGCTAAAGTTCGGTCCAGCGGCTTGATCTCATGCAGCACCAAGGATGCGATCACCAGGTCGACGGATTTTTCAGGCAATGGGATTTCTGTGCCATCTGTGTGAACTGGAATTATATTTTGCGTTTCCGCCTGAAGAGCTTTCGTTTTTATGATGTCCAGCATTTCAGTGTCCATATCCAGCGCATATACATCACCTTTTACTGCCTTCGCTGCCGGAAGTGTAAAATAACCGGTTCCCGCTCCAAAATCTAAAATAGTATCCGTTTCTTTGATCGGAATCAGGCTCAATAGCTTGTCAGGTGACAATTCGTCTTTTCGCGCAGGATTTTCCAAATAAGACATTTTCCCTTTATGTGGTCCGTGTGATGCGCATTTATTCTCGTGCATTTATTTCCCTCCTTTTATGATGAAGCTTTTTTTCAGCTGAACTTTTCTTCGATCATCGCGGCATTGATGCTGATGGCTGCCATACTGCCTTCAGCGGCGGCCAGAATCAGCTGGGATGCGCCTGCCATCGAAACATCTCCGCAAGCATAAACACCATCTATATTCGTCCGTTTCATGAAGTCGTTTTCCACTCCGCCGCGGTCATTGAGCTTGCAGCCCAGAGATATCGCAATATCTGAAGCCTGCACCCATTCCGGAGTGATAAAGCCGCCTTCCCGTGAAATTGCTTTGCCCTCTTCGAATAGAATTTCCGCCAATTTCCCGTTCTCTCCGTTTAAAGTGCGGACTTTTTCTTCATAGACCCGGATTCCTCTGCTTTCCAGCAAACTTTTCTCTTCTGGCTGCAGTTGCCGGCCGTTTGTGCAAAAGATCAAATCATCCGTCCAATTGGATGCCACTTGCACCATGTGCATCGCCAGTGGATTGTCGGAAATGACCGCCAATGCCTTGTCCCGCATTTCCCAGCCATCGCAGAAAGGACAGCTGAACAAACTTTTACCATAAAACTCTTCCACTCTTTTAACGTCCGGAAGAATCTCTTTGAATCCCAGTGCCAGGATAATCCGTTTCGCCTTGAATAATTCTCCGTCCGCTGTCTCCAGATGGAACAGCCCGTCTTCTTTGTGGACCTGCACGACACGTTGTTTCTCGATTTGGACATCAGGGTATTTCTCCAATTCTTTCAGGCCGATCCGTTTGAATTCCTGTGGATCGACTCCATCCCGTGTTATAAATCCGTGCGATTCCGAAACCACCGCATTGCGCGGTTTATTATCATCGAACAAGACGGTTTTCCGTCTGGATCTTCCGAGAACGAGCGAAGCATTCAGCCCCGCCGGCCCTCCACCAATTACAGCACAATCCAACGTCATCTCTTCCACTCCTTTTATCAATCAACTCATTTTCGGGCTTCCCGTTGCTTCTCTTCTGCCATTTTGACGATATCTATCAATAATTTGTTTTCAAGTTCCTGCTTCATATTGTCTTCTGCCTGCCTCATAACGTTTTCAATCAGGCAGCCTTCGTGATGAAGCGAACAATCGAACAAATTCGTATCCCCTTCAATCGATTTAATGACATCAAGGAATGAAATTTCTTTGTGGGATCTCGAAACCTTGTATCCGCCTTTTGC
>CAZGMW010000181.1:0-4455 GCA_964526895.1 uncultured Planococcus sp.
TTGTAAAATTCCTTATAGAAGGGACTCTTGTCGATTGCATAGCCGAGGAGCCGCTTCAACTCCTGCACCTGATATTTCTTTGCGTGATATTCACTTAAGGATTGCTTTTTTTCCAATTGGATCAGCAAGGAATAATATAAGTTGCCGTAGCGGCTGCGAGTCTTCCGATAGCCATTCCAGCTGGTCAAAATGTTTTGTATGAAAATCGGCGTATTTTCGTAAATTTGACTTTGCAGGTTACGCATCCGCATTTCCTCCTAAACTGTATGAAATCTTCTGACCTCATATTGCTGCCTTACATGCAGAATCTTTACCGGCCATATGATTGGACCCCCGCAAACTCACCATCCGGTTGCCATTGCTTGTCCAGTTTTTCAACCGCTTTTTCGACAGGCTTCGGTTTCCGGTTCGCCAGGCTTAAGAGTTTCTCCTTTACTTCTTCCTCTGTCATTTCGGGCAGTTTATTCAATACAGCAGCCAGTTCGATTTCGCTGATCGGTGTAGCCTTTCCGATATAAATTTTCGGATACACTTTTTCTGACTGGATTTCACTGTCATCAAGGAGTTCTTCGTAAAGTTTTTCTCCTGGTCGCATACCTGTATACTGAATTTTAATTTCGCTTTCTTCATAACCCGAAAGCCTGATCATATTGCGCGCCAAATCAGTTATTTTCACCGGTTCCCCCATGTCCAGAACGAAAACTTCACCGCCAGAAGCCAGTAGCCCGGCCTGGATGACGAGTCTGGAAGCTTCGGGAATAGTCATGAAATAGCGTGTCATTTCGGGATCAGTCACCGTTACCGGTCCGCCATTTGCAATCTGTTCCCGGAATAATGGCACTACACTCCCTCTGGAACCGAGGACATTTCCAAAACGGACAGCTGCAAAAGTCGTATTGCTGCTTTTTGCCAGATTCTGTACAATCATTTCAGCAAAACGTTTAGTTGCACCCATTATATTCGGTGGATTGACGGCTTTGTCAGTAGAAACCATAACAAAATTTCCGATTCCAAACGCGTCCGCTGCTTCCGCAACATTTTTTGTTCCCAGTATATTGTTTTTTACTGCTTCGAATGGATTCGCTTCCATCAAAGGGACATGTTTATGGGCCGCCGCGTGATAGATGACGTCCGGCTTATAAAATTCAATGATGTTAAAAATTCTTTTTCTGTCCTGGACATCCGCTATGATCGGGACCACCTTGATATTTTTTGGAAACTTTGCGCGCAACTCTCTGTCAATCGTATAAATTGAATTTTCACCGTGGCCAAGCAACAAGATGCTGGACGGTTTAAAATTGGCAATTTGCCTGCAGATTTCAGAGCCGATCGATCCTCCAGCACCCGTGACCATTATCGTCTTGCCTTTCAATTTCTCTTTAATTGCATCCATATCCAGCTTGACTTCTTCCCTACCGAGAATATCCTCAATTTTCACATCACGGATATCATTGACCGTAACTTTACCAACCATCAAATCTTCAATCCTCGGAATCGTCTGCGTTTTAACCCCTGAATTAATGCAGATTTTCGTCAGCTCGGCCATTTCTTTCCGCGGCAATGATGGAATGGCAATCACAATCTGATCGATATGGTATGGAGCGACCACTTCCGGGATATCCTTCAGCCTCCCTATGACGGGTAAACCGTAGACTTCCAGACCCCATTTTCTTGGATCATCATCAACAAAGACGACCGGGTTTCTTTCCCATTCCGGATTCTGCTGCATTTGCCGTACAATCATTCTTCCGGCCTGTCCGGCACCCACTACCAGAGTCCGGCTCTTGTTTACGGTCCTGCGGTTGAGCGACCATTCATTGTAAATTCGGAGCGACATCCGGGAAGCGCCAAGCAGAAGGATCAACAGCATCCATGTCAGCATCAGGGTGCGGGTGTACAGATTACCTGAATAAGTGAATTGCATCACCATTGTCACAAATAAGGTAAGCGTTACAGCTTTGACAAGTGATTTCAATTCTTCAACAGAAGCGTAGATCCACATTTTTTTGTAAAGGCCATAATGCCAGGCGAATGAATGATACCCGATGAACAGGGTTGTCATGCTGATCAGCAGGATTTCATTGCTGAAAACATTTTCATAAGGATAGAGGAAAAGGTAGCAAAGAAAAATGGATGAAAGAAGGATCAGCGAATCAATTGTAAATAATAAAAGATACCTTTTTTTTATCGTCAATATCATTACCTCATCTCGTCTTTCATTCTGACGGCTCAACTGCCGTAATTATGGTAGTACAAATGACTTTTCGCCAAATCGAAATTATTCAGTACTACGCCGAGCACAAATGCCTTTGCAGTTACTAAAGCATCCCGCGCTTTGATGACGCTGGCTTTTTCTGTTTTTCCGGTATTGACTACCAGTACTGAACCATCGCATTTATTGGCCAGGATTTTGGAATCTGCCACCGCAAGTAACGGCGGAGAGTCGATAAGTATAAGATCATATATTTCTTTCAGTTCCTGCAACAGCACATCCATCTCGGGCGATTGAAGCAGTTCAGCCGGATTCCCCGGTATTTGTCCGCACATCAGGAGATCCAGGTTTTTGATGCCGCTCCTTTTAACAGTATCTTTCAGTCGTCCTTTTCCCAGCAACAGGTTGGATAGTCCCGCCTTATTGCTCATGTGGAAAGTATGGTGCAAAGTCGGACGCCGCATATCCGCGTCTATCATCAGCACTTTCTTTCCTGATTCCGCAAAAACCACAGCCATGTTGGCGCAAGTCGTCGACTTCCCTTCTTCTTTAGAAGGTGATGTGAACAGGATTGTTTTCATGTCATCCGCCGGCATGGAAAAAAGGATATTTGTCCGGATTGTGCGATATTGTTCAGTTGAGATTGAATGCGGGTTAGTACGTACTACCAACTTTCGCGCTGTTTGCCGGTTGAATTTTTTCTTGTTCGACATATGTTTCCATCTCCCTTCCTGTAAATAGTTCATCCGCTTTTCTATCGCCTTTCGTATCTGTGACCCTGCTGACGATGCCCAGAATTTGCAGGCCTGGGATTTCCTCGATATCTTCTTCCGTCCGAACAGTCGTGTTAAGCTGATCGATCAAAATCGATAAACCTGTTCCGAAAAGTAAACCGATCACAGCACCAATCGCCATATTCATCAGTGGATCTGGTCGGACAGGCACCGGTTCTGGAGGAACTTCTGCTGATGCCAGAATATTGACATTGTCCACTTTCATAAGGCTTTGAATTTTTTCCTGGAAGATGGTCGCTGTCGCATTGGCAATCAGGACAGCATTCTCCATTGAAGGATCCACAACATCGATGGTCACTATCTGTGTGTTTTCGATGTTGCTCACGATGATCTTTTCGTTCAACGACTGATAAGTTTCGTTCAAGCCCAATTCAGCAATGACTTCATTCAAAATCACTTTACTTTTAATGATGATGTTGTAAGTGCTTATCAATTGGAGATTTGTATTGATATCCTGTGTTGTGAACTCTTGGGCATTGCTGTCATTTTGATTGATCAGAATCTGGGTGGATGCCTGATAAACCGGCTTCATCAATGTATAACTGATGGCTCCGCTTGCCGCTACGAATGTGATAGCCAATAACAAAATCAACGGAATTCTTTTTCTGACGCTTTTCAATACCTCCAAAATATTCAACGGGTTTTTCATCATATGCACCTCTGGTTTCAGTTTGGGTTAATATTTATTTTTATCTTTTCACAATTGTTTATTTGCGAAATCACTGATGTACAACATTTTTGAATATCGCCCTTTATAGGCGTTCAACATAAGTATGATCCATAGGACAAGCCCTGCCGGTGCCAGAAACATGCTTGAAAACCAGCCGATGACGGGAATCATCCCCAACAGCAGATATGCACTGACGAATACGATTGAAATATAGATTGATTGAAGGGCATGGTAGCGGACGAAATGATTTTCCCGCTCTACCAGAAGCATAATGAATCCTGAAACGAACCCGAATAAATATGTGAGCGAACCTGCGATGTTTTCCGATAATCCGAGTGAGGTTTCAGCCGGAATTCTGATATTGGCATGTTGTGGCCGCTTGAACACTGTCTGGCTTTCAAAATTTTGCAGACTTTTTTCTTCAGGTAATTTGAAATTGTTTTCTATCACTGGGGTTCCTCCTTTTAATTCCGCAATTTTCCTCATTCATTAGAGCCAATACTAAATAGGCAAGGTTAAAATCAAGTTAAATTAGTTTTAAAATTCAAAAAACTAAAAAAGATATGTGAAATGGCCTTTTCAGTAGAAATCTTTCGGCGCAAAAATTACAAAAGAAAACAGGCTGAGGAAAAATCCTCAGCCTGTTTTATTAACCCTTTTTTATAGAAAAGTCATTGAATATTGTATGACGCCCCTCATTTATTGCACTGTGAATTTGTAGCCGAATCCTCTTACTGTATGGATATAGATTGGTTTGGCGGGATCTTTCTCCAATTTTC
>CAZGMW010000182.1:0-4408 GCA_964526895.1 uncultured Planococcus sp.
GTTATCCGCTGATTTCAGCAAAAGAAAAAACCGCCATCAGTTCACAGTGAACTGAACCCCAAATGGTAGACACTTTAAAAAAGTGACCCCATTTGGGGTTTTTTCTGTTTTCAGACCCCGGTATACTGAACATATCTACTGGAACGGGAGAGGTTGTCATGAGTAAAATTATCTTTAACGAACATCAACGCCGAGTTTTGGAGGCGAATCCGAATGTCAAAGCGGTCTCTGATCGAACGATTCAATACACACCAGAATTTAAGGTGAAAGCAGTCAAAGAAAACCTGCAAGGGAAAGGTCCAGCTCAAATTTTTGTCGAAAATGGATTCGACCTCCGGGTAATTGGATCCGACAAACCGAAGGAGACATTAAAACGGTGGCGAAAAACGTTTCAGCTACACGGTGAAGGCGGATTTTTTGAAGAGCGCCGGGGCAAAGGCAGTACGGGTCGTCCTCCTTCGGAAGATCTCTCAGCGGAGAAAAAGCTCGAAAAAGCGGAAGCCCGCATCAAATACCTGGAAGCAGAAAATGAGTTGTTAAAAAAGCTCGAGGAGCTCGAGAGGCAGGCGAAGAAACGCAGCTGACCCCAGCGGAAAAATTCGAAGCGATCAATCTGGTGGTCCGGAAATTCCAACTGAAGAATTTGGTGGAAACTCTTTGCCGCACAGCGGGTGTCAGTCGGAGTGGCTATTACGCTTGGCTGGAGAAAACTGAACAGCACGCCATTCGCGAAGAACAGGACTACCAAGATTACCTGTTGCTCAAAAGCATCTACGATGCGCATCGGGGGAAAATCGGGTATCGCACCTTTTACATGGTGCTCGCGGAACTTTTGGAAACGCCGATGAACCACAAGAAGATTCTGCGCCTCATGCGTAAATTCAATCTCTTCGCCAAAATCCGGCGAGCGAATCCCTATAAGCAAATCGCCAAAGCCACACAGGAACACGCCGTCTGTCCCAACCTGTTGAATCGTGAGTTTGAACAAGATGAACCTGGTAAGGTATTCGTCACCGATATCACATACTTGCCCAACCGTTCGGGGCAAATGGCGTATCTGTCCGCTGTAAAAGATGTCGCCACCCGTGAAATCGTCGCCTATGAAGTCACGACTACACTCACCATGGAAATTGTTTACCGCACGTTAAAGAAATTGAAGGAAGCGTTGGATGGCAATGTTCACCCGGAAGCGATGATTCATTCCGATCAAGGCTTCCACTACACCCATCCCGAATACCAACAACGTGTGAAGGAAATGAAATTGTCCCAATCCATGTCCCGCCGGGGCAATTGCCTCGACAACGCCCCCATCGAATCGTTTTTTGGTCACTTTAAAGATGAAGTCGATTTTAAACAAGCAACCAGCCTGGATGAATTGAAAGAGCTGGTGGATGAGTACATGGAGTATTACAACGGAACGCGCAAGCAATGGAATCTAAAAAAGATGACTCCGGCACAATACCGAAGTCATCTGATTGCAGCCTAGCTGCAGGGTACTTTTATTAAACTGTCCATTAAATGGGGCGCAGTTCATGAATAGAGAGACGGGACTTTTTCATTTTTTTAAAGATATTCAACGCAGGTTTTCACTGATATATCAGGTTCATAGCATTTTCTCCAACGCTAAAATAGCCTCTTCAGCAGTTTTTGGATCGACTGTTATACGGTTTATTACCCGTCCTTCCGTTAATTCCTCCAGAGCCCAGGTTAAATGAGGCAAGTCAATTCGATTCATCGTCAAACAAGGGCACATATATGGGTTCAACGACACGATATCACGGTCAGGAAAATCTTTGATCAGTCTATTTACAAGATTCATTTCCGTGCCGATTGCCCATTTGGAGCCTGGTTCGGAAGCTTCAATCATATCAATGATGTATTTAGTTGAACCGGCGTAGTCAGAAGCACTGACGACTTCATAAGTGCATTCAGGATGGACGAGTATATTGCGGTCCGGTTCCTTGTCGCGCAAAATTTCCACATGCTTTGGCAGGAAATTCATATGCACGGAGCAATGGCCTTTCCAGAGGATAACCTGAACTTCTTCAAGTTCACATTGTAATTCGAGCTTTTGTTTAAGCGGATCCCAAATCGCCATCTGCTCGAGCGGAATGCCAAGCTTCACTGCTGTGTTTCTTCCGAGATGCTGATCGGGCAGAAACAGCATGCGTTTTTTCTGGCCAAGTGCCCATTCCACCATTTCCACTGCATTTGATGAAGTCACAGTGGCTCCGTTGTTTCGGCCGACGAAGGCTTTAATAGCTGCCGTGGAATTAACATAAGTGAGCGGGGTAATCGTGTCTCCAAAAAGTTCCTGAAGTTTTGTCCAGGCCCGTTCTGTCTGATCGATGTTGGCCATGTCCGCCATGGAACAACCTGCCCGCATGTCCGGTAAAATTACGGCCTGTTCGGATGTTGTCAGTATATCAGCGGTTTCGGCCATGAAATGAACACCGCAAAAAAGAATATAATCTGCAGTCTGATTGCCCGCAATCTGAGAAAGCTGAAGAGAATCGCCTGTTACATCTGCGTAACGGATCACTTCGTCTTTCTGATAATGATGGCCCAGTATAAATAATCGTTCTCCGAGTATTTTCTTGGCACGGCCTGCTCGCGCATGCAATTCTTCAGTTGAAACTGCCAGGTATTCTGCCGGCATGGCGTCCGTCAATTGAAGTTCTTCCAGCAATGAAGTCATTGTTTAATTGCCTCCTTATGTGAAACGTTTAAATTCATACTCATATCGAGATTGCTGACACTGTGTGTCAATGCCCCGATGGAAATGACGTCAACACCTGTGTTTCTGTAATCCGCTAGTTTCTCCAAATCGATACCGCCAGAGGCCTCCGTTTGGATGGAAGAAGGGACGAGTTTAGCCCAATGTGTCATTATTTCCGGCGTCTGATTGTCGAACATGATGACGTCCGGTCCAGCTTTGATGGCTTCTAACAATTGCGTTTCAGTCTCCACTTCCACTTCAATTTTCATCATATGGCCGTGCGCTAAACGGACTTTCTCCACTGCCTCAGTGATGGAACCGGCAGCTGCAATATGATTGTCTTTGAGCATGACGGCGTCGTATAAGCCATTCCGGTGATTGAATCCGCCGCCCGCTCTCACTGCAAACTTCTCGAACATCCGGAGTCCGGGTGTCGTTTTTCTTGTATCAACGATGCGGGTATGGGAAGAGTCAAGAGTATCTGTACAATGACGCGTCATTGTTGCAATGGCGCTCATGCGTTGAACAAGATTAAGAAAAACACGTTCTCCTGCCAGAATAGACGCGATCTTACCTGAAATACGGATAATCGGCTCGCCGCTTGATACACGGTCACCATCTTTTTTAAGTGGCACGACTCTGATTGAAGGGTCAAGAAGATGATAGCCCCATTCGAAAATCTGCAATCCAGCGACCACCCCGTCGGCTTTAACCCTTACAATCGCTTCACCTGTATCGGAATCATCAAATAGGACTGCCGATGCATCACGGTCTCCAATATCTTCTATTAAGAAATGCTTTAACGCTTTTTCTGCTATCAATCTATTCATACTACGGTCTCCTTGCTGTATATTTTTCGTTTAGTGATTGTAATTCCATTCTGTGAAATTTCCAGCACTTTTCCTTGCCATTCCTCGGATGGTAATGGTGCATCCAAGCGGAAATGGGCGCCACGGCTTTCATCCCGCATCAAAGCGGCAGTCGCCAGTAATTTACAAGTGACGGCTTTATGGTAATTGCCGATCTGTTCATTATTCAGATTGAGAAGATTGCCGGCCATCATTACAGGAAAGTCAGTTATAAAATTCTTCAATTGTTGCTTATCTCTTATGATGCCGACCATTTCAGTCATTTTGGACCGCAGTGTTTCTGGATCAGGCAAATCGGCTTGGACTATAAGAGGAGCAGGTGGGATGAACGAACTGCAGTCTGAACCAGGAATGCTTTCAGGACGATTCATTGCTAAAAAATCAGCCAACCGCTTGGAAAAAACGATCGCTTCCAGCAATGAATTGCTCGCCAACCGATTGGCACCGTGTACACCTGTAGAAGCGATTTCGCCGACTGCATATAATCCCTTGATATTTGTGGATCCTTTATCGTCGGTTTTCACACCTCCCATATGAAAGTGAGCTCCGGGACGAACCGGAAGCAGTTCTTTTTCGGGATCGATGCCATGTGCAAGACAGTTTTTCAGGATTGCGGGAAATTTCGCCGGGAAACCAGCGATGTGGCGGGCGTCCAGATAAACTGGCCCTTGCTTCTGCCAATGCCATTCAATGGCACGGGCGACAATGTCACGGGGAGCAAGATCTTTTAAAGGATGAATATCTTCCATTATCTTTATTCCGTCTTTATCGACAAGCACAGCCCCTTCTCCGCGTACTGCCTCGGATATCAGACCATTGG
>CAZGMW010000183.1:0-4394 GCA_964526895.1 uncultured Planococcus sp.
TCCCGATAAGCTTGAAGCGAAACGGGGGATAAAGTTTCATTTAATTTCCCGGTTTCACTCCCGAACGTTCAAATCTCTGCCACTCAAAATTGATATTCAATTTATATTCGCCCGCTATGATGTGGTGGATAAAGTTTACGAGAGAAAAAGGAGTGGAAAGAATGAATAAATTTTTAAATCCGATCACCGATTGGGTTTCAACAAAACGAGGCATGTGGATTACCATCATCCTTTGGCTGGTGGCATTGGTCGCACTTAGCATGGGACCGACGTTAAACGACTATAAAGTGTCAAATTTCCAGTCCCTGCCGGATGATGCCCGATCCATTATTGCAGATCAGAAGCTGAAGGAATATTTTCCGGATGACCAGGGAACTCCTGGTATTCTCGTCTTCCACAATACGGAAGGCGAAGTTGAATTTGAAACGGTCCAGGAAATCCTGGCTGCCATTAACGCCGAAAACATCGACGGCATCGATTCGCTTGTCGACGTCAGCCAGCTGCCGCCACAAGCGCTGGCGGGATTCTATTCGGAAGATGGCACCACAATGATTGTTCCCATGACACTCGAAGCCGGTCTTGGCAGCGCAGACTTTTCGGAAATCAACGACGGCGTTAGTGAAATCGGCAGCGACATTGCTGCTGATTCAGGCAATATGGAATTCTATATTACAGGTCCAGCCGGTATTGCCGGTGACACAGTAAAACTTTTTGAAGAGGCGGATTTTGTTTTATTGATTGCCACTGTGTTGATCATCTTAATCTTATTGATCGTCATTTACCGTTCACCGCTGCTTGCGATCATTCCGTTGCTGGCGACGGCAATCGTCTATCAGGTAGTCAACCAGACACTCGCGTTCATGGG
Source organism: uncultured Planococcus sp. (assembly GCA_964526895.1). Lineage (GTDB taxonomy): Bacteria > Bacillota > Bacilli > Bacillales_A > Planococcaceae > Planococcus. Next base: position 866 of record CAZGMW010000183.1, read on the forward strand.
CTCTGCGGGACTGAAATTGACGAGCCAGACGACATCGATCATGAGCATTCTGCTGTTTGCGGCAGTCATCGATTATTCGCTTTTCGTGTTCTCCCGCTACCGCGAAGAACTGAACCATTATGAAAGTAAAAACGAAGCGATGAAATATGCAATGCGCGCTACGGGTGAACCGGTGTTCTTTGCCGGTGGAACAGTGCTTGCAGCAATGCTGATCCTGTTCTTCGCAGATTTCCGCGATTACGCCAATTTCGCGCCGATATTCGGAACTGCCGTTTTCATAATCATGATTGCTTCAGTTACGCTGATTCCGGCATTATTTACATTATTCGGCCGCAAAGCTTTCTGGCCGAAAGTGCCGAAATACGGAAAATCTTCAGAAGTGAAACATGGTATCTGGGGACCCGTTGCGAAATTTGTGATCAATAAACCGCTGGTATCCGGAGGACTTGTTGCTATTCTTCTTGCAGTTTCTGCATTCAATGTATTGAATATCCAATATGAATTCGATACGGTAAAATCGTTTCCGGAAGATATGCCTTCACGGGTAGGGTATGAAATCGTCGAAGAGAAATTCGACAAAGGAGAAATTGCCCCTTCTTCCCTGCTTGTAGTCAGCGATGAACCGATGACGGAAGAAACAATTGCAGAATTGACTCAATCACTGAACAGTTTCGAAGAAGTCGCTTCTGCTCGTTTATCCGGACAGACTGATGACGGCGAAGCTTTGAAATACAGTATTGCATTGTCACTCAACCCCTACTCGACAGAAGCACTCGATTTCGTCGAACAGCTGCGTGGCGAAACGGACGACCTTCTAGAAGCTGCAGCCATTCAAGGGGAGTCTTATTACGGCGGCATTACACCGAAGCTGGTGGATGAACGGGCCGTCAACAATGATGATATTTACAAAATCGTCATTCTTGAAACGCTCTTGATCCTGGTGCTGCTGTTTGCACTGACACGGTCGTGGAAAATGCCGCTCTATATGATGGCGACGATTCTATTGTCTTATTTATCAGCTCTTGGGCTCGGAATCTTACTGGTCGATGTACTGTTCGGATTTGACGCCATCAGCACACGCGTGCCAGTCTACTCCTTCATCTTCCTGGTCGCACTTGGCATCGATTACAACATCATCCTGGTATCGCGGTTCATAGAGGAACGGAAAACACGAAAAGTCAAAGATGCCTTGGAAATTGCCCTCAGCCATACGGGCGGCGTCATATCTTCAGCCGGTATCATTCTCGCTGCAACGTTTGCTGCCTTGACTACGATGCCGATCGCTGATTTATTCGTCTTCGGCTTCATGGTCTCCATTGGTATCCTGATCGATACGTTCCTTGTCCGGGGTATGCTGCTGCCAGCGCTGATATTGTTTTTTGAAAAAGAGGAGTAAACCCTGCATACTGAAAGTGAGCGGAAGCCGTGAGAAGCGGCTTCCAATTCACAGGGAGGAATCGGCATGAAAATACTCGTCGTTGACGACGATTTGTATATTCAGCAATTAGTGGCTATTCACTTAGGCAATGAAGGTTATACCGTCTTTCGGGCTACCGACGCTGAACAAGCATTATTGCTGCTTGAGGAACAACTTGTAGATCTCGCTATCGTAGATGTGATGATGCCCGGGATGGACGGTTTTGATCTGACTCGCATCCTTACACACGATCTTAATATTCCGGTGATCCTGTTGACGGCTAAAGGACAGCTCGAAGACAAAGAGAGAGGATTCCTGTCGGGTACAGAAGATTACGTGGTTAAACCTTTTGAACCGAAGGAGCTATTGTTCCGTGTTGCAGTGGTATTGCGGCGTTCGGAGCGTTCAGTACAGGAAAATCTGCAATCGGGTAATGTGACAATCAATCGGCGGAATTTCGAAGTGGCGATTGGCGATAAAACCATCATTTTTCCATTGAAGGAATTTGAAATCCTGTCTCTTCTGCTATCCCGCGCCAATCTGGCCACTCCCCGCGGCCTGTTGTTCGAGTATGTGTGGGGTGAAGATCACGATGTCAGTGAAATGACATTGAACACACATATCAACCGCATCCGTGCCCGGCTAAAACGCTACGGGGCAACGGTTGAAATTCATACCATGCGCGGAATTGGCTATAAGCTTGAGGCATTGAAATGAGAACCTTATACCGCCAATTCACCATCGCCACGCTGTTCATTTTGGCCATCAGCATTTTAATCGGTTTCACCATCGCCAACATTTTCTATATCACGGTGACAAAAGAAGAAACAATCGAACAGAATGTCGGCATCGCTCAGGAAATCATCGGAACCCTTCAAAATGTGCCTTATTCAGAAGAGAACTTTGAGCGCTACATGCAGGCTGTCGCTAAACTCGGTTATCAGATCGCAGTCGTTGATACTACCGGTGATATAAAATTTTTCGGAGAACCATTTGAAGATGTGGCGCTCCCTCGGCAAGCAAGGCGCGTTCTCACGGAAAATGAAATCTATACCGGACTCGACAGTTTCAGAGACCAGATTTTCATGGTCGGCCATTTCACCAATGAATTGCACAATACCGTTGGTGTACCATTTGAGCGAAACGGCGAAAGCTACGGATTATTCATCCGCCCCGACACAAAGCTTTTGGGAACAGATATCCATACTGTACTGATCGGCTTTGTGGCGGCAATCGGGCTTGTCAGCCTTATCGGCATGATCTGGCTGGCCCGTCAATTGACTCGCCCCATTGTGCAATTGACCGAAGCTACAAAACATATTGCGCGGGAAAACTACACTTACCCGCTCAATATACAGCGAAACGATGAAATCGGCCAGTTGTCCGAAAGCTTCAATTTGATGCAGACACAGCTGCAGCAAAACGACCTGGCACGTAAGTCATTCATCTCTAATGTCTCGCACGATTTCCAGTCGCCGCTCATGAACATTCAAGGCTACGCGGATCTGTTGAAATCAGCGGACTTACCGGATACTGACCGTCTGGCTTATACTTCCATCATCGACCAGGAAGCGAAGCGACTGTCGAATCTGACGCGCCAGCTCTTATTGCTTACGTCGCTCGACCAGGAAGCATATCCGATGAAACTAAAGGAATTCCAGCTGGATGAACAGCTGAAAGCCACGATTCGGAAATACCGTTGGCGCTTTGAGGAAGAAAATATCAACCTATCTTATTCATTGCCTCCAACATCCATCTATGGCGACGCCGAATTGCTGGATAACGTCTGGGACAATTTGCTGACGAATGCTATTAAATACAACGAACCTGGCGGCAGCATCGAAGTCGGCCTCACGACAGTCAGCACTGATGTTATCATCACATTCAAAGACACTGGCACAGGAATTGCGGAAGATGCACTTCCCCAATTATTCGAACGTTTTTACCGCGGTGATGCCGCGCGCAAAAAAGATGGAACAGGACTCGGTCTGTCAATCGCAGATCAGATTGTCCAGCTGCATCATGGTAATATTAAAGTTAACAGCAACATCGGTGAAGGCAGTGAATTCATCCTCACCTTGCCCCATCCCGATATGAAACAACTATAATTTG
>CAZGMW010000184.1:0-4389 GCA_964526895.1 uncultured Planococcus sp.
AAGTAAGCAGTTTCTTCAAAACTTTTGTGCTGGATTACCTCTTCAACAAGGTTGCCCCGGTACCGTAATTCTCCTTTATCACCATCTACTGAAGCAATTTCCGTCTGCACGGCAACAATATCTTTTAAACCTTTTTGGAACATATCAATTCCTCCTTTTCTTAAAGTTTACCCGACAATATTGATTATGAAAATTAATGATTTATAATTAAATCAATTCAAAATATTAATCGATGAAGGAGTGGTCGCCATCGACTTGTCTTGGTTAAAGACTTTTGCTGATGCAGCAGAGACGTTGAATTTTCGTAAGACTTCCGAGAGGCTGCTGATGTCTCAGCCAAGTGTTACGGTGCATATCAGGTTATTGGAAGAAAGTCTTGGAGTGGTTTTATTTCATCGGCAGAAAAATCGGGTGTCATTGACGGAAGAAGGGAAATTGTTCAAAGAGGAAGCAGATCAGTTGCTGCGGCAATTGGAGCAAAGTGTGGGAAGAGTCCATTCGTTTGCGCAAGGATACCGCAAGAAGTGGGTACTGGCAATTTCACCTTTGATGGCGGAGACAGTGCTGCCCTATCTTTTAAAATCATTTACAAAGCGGCATCCGGATTTGGAGCTGGTCATTCGGGTAGAAGAATCGGAAAAGATTGAAGCACTCGTGGAAGCGGGAGAAGTAAATGCAGGGATTTCAGCCATTCAGCCAATGAACCGAGTGCTGCACAGTGAAGTGGTGTACAGAGATGAACTTGTTTTCGTAGTACCGAGGGACGCTTACGATGACGAGTCAGGACCGGTAATTTCAGCTGAAGCGATGCTGCGTTCCCATTATCTTTTTACACATCATCATCCGGTATTCTGGGATGAACTATTGGTGAAATTAAGTTTGAAAGTACCGGGTTTGCGGACAATGACAGTGACACAGGCCCATATTGCCAAGCGATTTATACAGGAAGGGCTTGGAGTATCGTTTTTGCCGAAATCCATGGTACGGCGGGAATTGATTGAAGGCCGTCTTTTGTCAGCCCATTTTGAGTTATTTACGCTTCCGGAAGTTGCCACTTTTTTTATTTGCAAGGAAAAGAAAGAGCTGGAAAAAGAATTTTTGGAAAGAATCCAGGCGGTTTACTTTGGTTGAGGAGGAAAATGAATGATTATTGAACAGACAGGCGTGCGATTGCGCTTATTGAAGCGAGATGACTTCGAAACTTTATGGGGTCTGTATACACCGGGAATATTCGAGCATATGCTGACAAAAGTGGAGACCTTTGAGCAATTATCGGAATGGCTGGAAACGGGATTGAATAAACCTGACGTGCTGATATTTGCTGTCGAGCAGGCGGACACCGGCAAAGTAGTCGGAACGACCCGTATTTATGCAATCGACGAAAAAAATAAGAGCTGTGAGATCGGTTCGACTTTTTATACGGAAGAAATGCATGGCAGTGGTTTGAACCGCCGAGTGAAATACGCGCTGCTCGCTTATTGTTTTGAAGAGCGCGGAATGATACGAGTCCAATTTAAAACAGATAACGAAAATATGCGTTCACAAAGAGCGCTTGAAGGCATAGGGGCCGTAAAGGAAGGGGTCATGCGCAATGAACGCATCCGTTCCACGGGTAAGCCGAGAGATGCTGCTGTTTACTCAATTACTGACAGGGAATGGCCCGGAGTAAAAGAACTATTGATTAAAAAAATGAATAAAAATACGTAATCTTGTGCAGTTGAGCCATGTGGTTGGTAGCGGTTACAATAGGTTTAACTAAACTAGGGGGTATAAAAACATGAATAAATTAAATGTATCAATTATTGGTGTGCCAATGGACCACGGTCAAAATCGCCGCGGAGTCGATATGGGGCCGAGTGCAATCCGCTACGCGGGTGTTGTCGACCGTATTGAAAACCTGGGCCACACGGTTAAAGACGAAGGAGATATTCAAGTCGGCCACGCTGACGGGAAAGTCGACACGGATACGAACCTTCGCAATATGACTGTTATTACAGAAGCAATGGAAGCATTGGGCGAGAAAGTCCAAAAAGTAACTGAGACTGGCAACTTCCCGCTCGTACTGGGTGGAGACCATAGTATCGCTATCGGAACACTTGCCGGCATTTCACCGAACCATGAAAACCTGGGCGTCATCTGGTATGACGCGCATGCAGATATGAATACGAGTGAAACTTCACCGTCAGGCAATATCCATGGTATGCCGCTTGCAGCAAGCTTTGGACACGGCCATGAGAAACTGACGCAGATCCGCGGCTTTTCACCAAAAGTGAAACCGGAAAACATTGTTATCATCGGAGCACGTTCTGTAGACCCTGGCGAACGCGAATTGATCCGCGAACGCGGCATTAAAGTTTACAGCATGCACGAAATCGATAAGATGGGGATGGATTTCGTTATCGAAGATTCAATCCGCTACTTAAAAGAAGAGCGCAAGACAGACGGTGTTCATTTGTCGCTTGACCTTGACGGCATTGATCCTCTTTACACGCCGGGCGTCGGAACTCCGGTACCAGGCGGCATCAGCTACCGTGAAAGCCATTTGGCGATGGAGATGCTGCATGATGCCGGAATCATTACATCGGCTGAATTTGTCGAAGTGAATCCGATTTTGGATGAAAAGAACCGTACAGCAGACGTTGCAGTAGCCCTGATCGGCTCATTGCTCGGCGAAAAATTACTTTAAAAACAGGCGAAAGCCTGTTTTTTTATTTTGCCCAAATACATTTCTATGAGAAATGAAACAGATAATTAGTCTTTATGGATTAAAATTAGATGGATTTATTTGGGTAATATTTGATACCATAGAAAAGAGAAAATAAATGAAACTTTTTATCCGGTCATCCGTATATAAAACACAGCCGCATAGGCGGAGGGAAATGAGATCATGGATGCGTTAGTAAACAAGAGAATAGCAAAAGTCATCAAAGGCGACCAGGACGCATTCGCAGAGATTGTGGAATTGTATCAGCACCAGCTGTATCAAATTTGCTATCGTATGCTCGGCAATAAACATGAAGCTGAAGATATAGCTCAGGAAGCTTTTATGCGTGCTTATGTCAATATTCATACATTCGACCAGACAAGGAAGTTCTCCACATGGCTTTACCGTATAGCTACAAATTTGTGCATCGACCGGATCAGAAAGAAAAAGCCGGATTATCACCTGGATGCAGAAGTGCGTGGGGCAGAAGGCTTGAATATGTACTCCAGTATTGCGAACGACGACCAGCTTCCCGAAGATGAATTGGTGAAAATGGAAGTCCAGGAGCGGGTGCAATATGAGATTAGTCGCTTGCCAGATAAGTACCGGGCAGCTATTGTATTAAAGTATATTGAAGAATTGCCGCTGGCTGAGATCAGCGAAATTCTGGATTTGCCGCTTGGTACTGTGAAAACACGCATACACCGCGGGCGAGAAGCCTTGCGGAAGCAATTAAGCAATTTGTAGGAGGCGAGCAGGATGAAGATTTGTCCGGATTACATCGTCCAGTATATGAACGATTATTTAGATGGTGACCTTGAACCATCCAAAGAACGGGTGTTGAAAGAAAATCTGGCGAGCTGCCAAGATTGTCAGAGGATTTATCACGAGTTGAACAAAACCATTGCATTCGTCCAGAGTGCATCCCATATAGAAGCACCGAAAGGCTTTGTCGAAGCCACGATGAGCAAACTGCCGAAACAGAAGCAGCGTTCAGGCGCTCAGCGCTGGTTCAAGCAGCATCCGCTTTTGACTGCTGCGGCGATTTTCTTCGTATTGATGAGTGCCACATTGTTCTCGGACTTCAATAATGATCAGCAATTCTCCTTTACGAAGCAACCGAATGTCATTGTAGAAGGGAATACAGTGATAGTGCCGGAAGGTGAAGTAGTGACTGGCGACATCACTGTAAGAAATGGCGATTTGCGGGTCGACGGGGAACTTCATGGGGACGTCACGGTTGTGAACGGACAATATATGGCTTCCAGTGGGGTAATCACCGGTGAAGTGGAAGAGATCGATCAGGTATTCGACTGGATATGGTATACGATCAAAGATGGTTTTAAAGATGCAGCATCCATTTTTAATAATGAAGGCGCAATGATTACAGAATAAAATCCGTCCCTTTTGGGGGGCGGATTTTTTTTAGACTCCGGCAGTTATTGTCACTTTTCCATTGTCCAGACTCCAGCGGCCCAGCTCTTCGGGTCATAAGCCAACCTGTGTCCAGATTCCAACGGCCAACTCCTCGGACTTAAGCTGCTCTTCCTGTGCGGCGAAATGCGCCGCTTCGGAAGTTCATCTTAAGCCTGTCGGAGCTGAACGGCCGTTTCCGCTTTTCGAGTCTGCGTGGCTAATCGCCACTACGCTGGTCTGTCTTATGCCTTTCAGAGCTAAACGGGCGC
>CAZGMW010000185.1:0-4384 GCA_964526895.1 uncultured Planococcus sp.
CATAAAACCAGCTGTATACATATAAAAGAGAATGATAAGCGGCATAATCGCCGCCACCAGAACAAGGTCCATCAACACATTAAAATAAATGAAGCCTCTCTCTATACCGGTTCCTATAAAAAATTGTCTTAATCGATGCATATTGTTTTAGGCTCCGAACGATTATTTTCATATTGCACACATAAGTCTGTGTTATATTCCCAAAAATATTCGACTTTATTTACTGTGCGTTTTCCACTAGCTGAGCCATAGGTTTTTATCATTTTTGCTGCTTCATGCAACGTTTCATAAGCAGCAGCCCGCAAGTGCTTGTCATCTAGAGTGTGATGCATTTTTTGCATAGTGGGCAACAATGTGCCGAATAGCATAAATACTATCAATAGGCTTAGCATAGTTTCAGCCCAGGATAGCCCTTTTTCATCCAGAGAAAACCACCCTTCCTTTTCCAAGATGCACAATGATTGTCTTTTCGCCGGAACTGGTTCCGAATCGCAATGTTCCTGAAGCGATTACCGATCCATTCGACCAGTAGCCGATTTCTGCAAGATTACTGGTATTCTTTAATGTTATCGAATCAGGGATTGATCTGGATGCAATGGGATTTAGCTGGTTCTGTACGACATCATAGCGTCCAAGTTCACGCCGGAAGATTAACGAAACAGAAATCCCGGATCGGTAAGCTTCACTTTGCGTGTAATAAATATCATTTTTTAATAGCTGAAAAAATCGTTCTTCTTCCTTTTGTACGGCAATCTGGTTGTAGGCAGGCAAACCTATCCCAAACCCCGCCATTAGAATTGCGAGAACCAGGACAACTTCCAGCAGCGAGAAACCGTTATTGCTTAAGCCGGTGGTTTGGAAGATGACACAACACCATCTACAGATATATTGACAATATCGCCATTCGGACAACTGGTTTCGCCCGCTTTCAAATATCCGTCCGTTACCAAGTCAGCTACAGTCGGAATTGCCTTTTCGTCCATTCGGTATGATTCAACCTGTCCCTGTACCATCTGTACAAACGCTTTACAACCTTTATCGTCAACTGCAGTTGTCTGCTTTGATACATTCGGAATCGCAATTGCGATCAGCACAGTAATGATCAACATGACAATCAGCATTTCAATCAGCGTGAAGCCCTTTTGGTTTTTCAATCTCTTCATTTAATTTTCCTCCTCAAATTGTATGGACCAAATTATACATCGGCAATAAGATCGCCAAATAAGCCGCAACGATACACGCTGCAATAATAATAAAGAATGTAGGCTGGACAATTCTCAGCCACTTTTGTGTTAGCTGCTCGATTTGCTCCATTTGAACTTCGCTGTACAAGATCAGCTCTTTGCCGAGAAACCCGGTCAATTCTCCATGTTTTAAAAAAGCCGGCATGTCACTGGATAGGATGCCCATTCTTTCAACACTTGTCGATAAGGGCAGTCCACGTATTATTTCAGATTTTACATAATCTGATATAAAACGGATGACGGCATGATGATTCTGCTCTGACAGAACACGAAGTGATTCCTGCAGCGAGATGCCGCTGTGGACCAACGTACCGAGTTCCCGCGAAAACAGATGCGACCAATAGAGCCGTGTATAGTTCCTGATAACAGGAATGCGCAAAAGCCAATTGATTTGTGTTGGGATGTGCTGCGCTTTCAATATTCTCCAAAAGATGCCGGCACTTGCTGCACTTATGCCCATCGCCATAATGAAATAATCCGGGAGCTTCAATAGATATGCTGGTACTCCCTCGCTTTCTTCTCCGCTTTGAAGTGATGACATCAGTTCCGCCAGATTCGGTAAATAGTTCATTCGAAAAAATAGGAACAACAAAGAAGTGAACGCGAGCAAAGACACAGGATAAATGAGTATATTCCTCAATTTGATCCGGATCTGTTGAGTTCGGCTGTAACTTTTGGCAATACTCTCCAATGACTCTGATAATCGGCCGTGGAATTCGGCAATCTCAACCGGGAATAATACCCCATCTTTAAAACCCAGGAATTTCAATAACTCCGCCGCGTTTCCTCCACTCTTCAATATTGATGTCAAACCTGCATCAGCTGTCTCTACATTGCGGCTGTGAATGGGCAGAAGCAGCGTTAAAGCTGTCGGCAGCAAATATCCTTCACTCAACAAGACTGCCAGCCGTTCAAGAAAGCGGCTGCGGTCACGCAGATGGACCTTCTGTGATCTTGTCCTGGCGTTCAAACGCACCGATCGTCACTCCTTCCCGTATCTGGCCGATAAAAGAAAGGCGTTCAGGAAGAATGTATTCTTTATTCTCCTTTGAGGCCAGCAGCGCTTCTTCCAGCCGATTTCCATGAAGGATTTCGTATAATGCGCGGTAAGACGGTTTATCGTCGCCCATTTCTGCAAAAACCGGCATGATTCGCTGAGCGGAAACTGCTATCAATGTCTGTGACATATCTTCATATGATATCCCCAGATCTCTAAGCCGATGAAGACAGCCGACAGAATGTCTCGCATGAATTGTTGAAAACACGAGATGCCCAGTTAACGCTGCACGCACCGCGATATGGGCGGTTTCTGCATCCCGGATTTCACCGATCATGATAATGTCCGGATCGTGCCTTAAAATCGCCTTTAACCCTGCCGCATAATCCAGGCCTGCTTTTTCATTGACCTGAATCTGCAGGATGGCCTGGTTTTTTCGTTCAACCGGATCTTCGAGCGTAATGATATTGCGGTTTAACTTATCTGAACAATGCTTCAGCAAAGAATACAAGGTAGTCGATTTGCCACAGCCGGTTGGACCCGTCAGCAATATAAGACCTTGGCCAGTTTCAGACAATTTTTCCAACAGTCGAGCAGAATCCCTGAAAGCAGCCAGTTCATGGATCGGCTTTGCTGCTTCGTCCGGCATTATTCGGATGACAATGCTTTCCTTCGTCAAAACCGAAGGCAGGGTCGATATTCGAAAATAATAGGATTTGTTTTCAATCGGAAGATGAAAGGAGCCTGTTTGAGGTTTTCTTTTTTCACTCATGTCCAAAAGGGAAAGATATTTGAAATAGGCAATCATTCGATCGCCGAAATCAAAGGGGATTTGTGTGACTTGCCGCAATCCTTCAAAAGAGCGGAAAGAAATTTTATAACAAGAAGGTGCGGGTTGTATATGGATATCGGTTGTGTTGCAGTCAGCTGCTTTTTGCAGCAGTTCGGCACATTTACGTTCGATGATTTCCTGCATGATCCCCTCCTGTGTGGATTTGAACATCGCCGCCCCGCTGTTCCCTCATAGTATACCCAGCGCGGTTTTATAAAGAAATAGTTTTGTCCAAAATAATTATTTGACCCCCTGTTTTCCAATCAAAAATGATTTTTGAACTCTAATTTCTGTCGGTGAAAAATTGATTAAATAAATCGATATAAATTAAAAGCATTATGAATCGATTCAGGTAAAGGAAAAATATAAATCATCAATTCATACTTATATTTAGTTCATTGGGAAGATAACACCGGTTTGTCACAAAGAATCGCCAACTCGCGGTTTACACATCGACTCTTTTTCCTATATAATAAATATGAGATTATTGTGTTGTGGCAAAGGAGGGATTACCCATGAATAACATGTTTAAATTAATGGGATGGTGGACTGGTATTTTTGCAGTTCTGTTTTATGTAGGCGATATGGTGGAAGTTTCTTTATTGATGGTTGCCAACACCGGATTCTTTGTACTTCTAGGATTTTTAAATATTTCTGAGCGTATGTATATGTATATCTTCGCAGCTTACCTAACAGTATTCTTCGTCGGCTTCACATACTACTCAACTTTCATCCATATGCCGGGTGGAGGGCATTAATTAAGATTATAAAGCAAAGAAAAAGCGGCCAGCATCTGGCCGCTTTTTTAATTTGACATTGGATTCATAATGTCTTGAGGAATGGATTGTTTGTTTGCTCTGCTGCCGGTGTCGTGTCTGGTCCATGTCCGGGAAACAGGACTGTATCGGAAGCCAGAGTGAGCAAAGAACTGCGGATCGACTGCAATAGTTTAGTTTCAGATCCATCAGTTAAATCCGTTCTTCCGATACTGCCACGAAACAAAGTATCTCCGACAATAGCAAACCTCTCATCAGGGAACGAATATGTGATGCTGCCAGGTGAATGCCCCGGTGTATGCAGGATATCCATACTAAAAGAACCGATGCTAAGATCCCTTTCACCAGAAATCAGTACATCAGCATCCTTTATCCGATAATCCGGCAAAGCGGCATATTTACCAGATCCATTCAGGTTCGGCCTCCCTAACCAGTCCCTCTCCAACTGATGCAGATAGACAGGCACATCAAAAAACTCCCGTAGCTCGTCAACCGCACCTATATGATCAAAATGTGCATGGGTCAATAGAATCGC
>CAZGMW010000186.1:0-4369 GCA_964526895.1 uncultured Planococcus sp.
CAGTTTCTCGGAAAATTTGAATTTCGGCATAAAATCTATCGGAATTTTTCCTATTCGCCACATGTAATCGAACCACTGGCGGATAAAAATAATTTTTCGATTCAAGGTACTGTCTTTAATGCCGGTTTTTCGCTGTTCCTGTAAAAAATTTTGAATATCTCGTGGACGGATTTCATGCGGTTCCACAGCTCTTTTATAGGAACGGGCTAGAAAAGCGAGAAGGGAGTGGATCAATTGGACTTCGTGTATCACCGTATTCGGACTGATGCCATTTTTCAAGCGATATTCTTCGTATCCATAAGGCATTGCAGCTCACCTCCACAACTAGATTTACAGAAAATTATATCATAAACCGGGTAAATAAGAACGTATTTTCCCCTATGGCATGGTGAAAGAGAGGCTACGAATTTAAGAAGATGCAGAGAATAGAATAAAATACAAAAATACATTTCCTTGAATATTTTGATACATAAGGGTTTATCATAAAGTTCAAAATATGTCGACAAGAAAAAAATAATCGGACATAATCAGGAAGAAAAGAGCTGTCAAAAAATTGGCGTTGAGGCGGTCAGAATAGGGTATGCAATTAAAGAGGTCGCCTATAAAAACGCGAAAGGGGAGAAAAGATGTTTAAAGAAGAAAATGAACGGATTCGCCAGCAAATTCTACACGCTGTCAAAGGACTTCCTGACGAATATTTAAACAAAAAACCGTCAACTGAAAAATGGTCACCTATGCAAATTTTAGAGCATCTTCAACTAATGGAAACCGTCATTGCAAAAAATATTTCCAAAGAACTCGAACGAGGCAACAGCAAAAAAGCCGTTAAGAAACCGATCCAATTGACTGTAAGCAGGGCTATAAAAGTGGATGCCCCTTCTTATACTGCACCCACAGAAGACTTCATTACCCTAATCGAGATGACAGAAAAGCTGATGGTTTCACGTGCCAGCCTGAATAATGTCTACGATAGAGCATCAGCCACATCATTAAAATCAAAATCCATGCCGCATCCCGTTTTTGGCCAAGTCCCTCTCTATCAATGGTTCCCATTTGTGGGACTTCATGAAAAAAGACATTTAAAACAGCTGGAAAACACCTTAAGTGAATTGGATGGCCAACGAAAATAGTAATTCAAAAAACTTATCACATTCCATAATTTTAATGTAATTTACTTATGCTTCGGATTTCGTTATGATGGTATAGGAGAAAAGAAGCTATTCTAAGCCTTTTCAGAAGATTCAAAGGAGGAACACAACATGGCAAAAAGCAGTTTGCACAACAGCCGCACTTCTTTTGAGCTAAACGGTAAAACGTATAATTATTATCGTCTGGCTGCACTCGAAGAAGCAGGAATCGCGAATGTATCTCGCCTTCCATACTCAGTAAAAGTTCTATTGGAATCGGTATTGCGCCAGCATGACGGATATGTGATCAAAGATGAGCACGTTGAAGAATTGGCTAAATGGGGCAAGAACGCGAACAAAGAAGCTGAAGTTCCATTTAAACCTTCCCGTGTAATTTTGCAGGATTTCACGGGCGTACCAGTAGTAGTTGACTTGGCAGCATTGCGTTCAGCAATGTCCAAACTGGGTGGAGACCCGGATAAGATCAACCCTGAAATTCCGGTTGACCTTGTAATTGACCACTCTGTGCAAGTTGACAATTACGGTTCTGAAGATGCACTTCGCATTAACATGGAATTGGAATTCGACCGCAACGCGGAACGTTACCAGTTCCTGAACTGGGCTCAAAAAGCTTATGACAATTATCGTGCTGTTCCACCTGCTACAGGTATCGTTCACCAAGTTAACCTTGAGTATTTGGCGAATGTTGTCCACGCAGTTGAAAACGCTGATGGAACATTTGAAGCTTTCCCAGATACTTTGGTGGGAACTGATTCCCATACAACAATGATCAACGGTATCGGCGTTCTTGGATGGGGTGTTGGCGGCATCGAAGCGGAAGCTGGTATGCTTGGACAACCTTCTTATTTCCCGATTCCGGAAGTTATCGGTGTGAAAATGACTGGAGAATTGCCGAACGGCGCAACTGCGACGGATTTGGCACTTAAAGTCACTGAAACATTGCGTAAAAAAGGTGTAGTAGGTAAATTCGTTGAGTTCTTCGGCACTGGCGTTACGACATTGCCGCTTGCTGACCGTGCAACAATTGCCAATATGGCTCCTGAATACGGCGCAACTTGCGGTTTCTTCCCGGTAGATGAAGAGGCATTGAACTATATGCGTCTGACTGCCCGTACAGAAGAGCAAATCGCGATTACAAAAGAATACTTAAAAGCGAATGATATGTTCTTTACCGTTGAGAACGAAGATCCGATCTATACGGATCTGGTTGAAATCGACCTTTCTCAAATTGAACCAAACCTTGCCGGACCTAAACGTCCACAGGATTTGATTCCGTTGTCTGCAATGAAAACAGAATTCAACAAAGCAGTAACAGCTCCTGAAGGACCGCACGGCTTTGCACTGAATGATGCGGAAATCGCCAAGAAAGCAACTGTAAATTTCAAAGACGGACGCAACGTTGAAATGAAGACCGGTTCTTTGGCGATTGCAGCAATCACTTCATGTACAAATACGTCGAATCCATACGTAATGCTTGGAGCGGGCCTTGTCGCGAAAAAAGCAGTCGATTTGGGACTTGCTCCTCCGGCATATGTGAAAACTTCATTGGCGCCGGGCTCGAAAGTCGTTACAGGCTATCTGCAGGATTCAGGATTGCTTGATTACCTGAACCAGATCGGCTTTAATCTTGTCGGATACGGCTGTACGACATGTATCGGTAACTCAGGTCCATTGCTTCCTGAAATCGAAGATGCGATTTTGGACAATGATCTGCTTGTTTCTTCTGTACTTTCCGGTAACCGTAACTTTGAAGGACGCATCCATCCATTGGTAAAAGCGAACTATTTGGCTTCACCAATGCTAGTAGTAGCATACGCTCTTGCTGGAACTGTGGATATCGACTTCGAAGTGGATCCTATCGGTCAGGACAAAGACGGAAACGATGTCTTCTTTAAAGACATCTGGCCAACAACAAGCGAAATCAAGGATGCTGTCCATACAACAGTTACTCCTGAATTGTTCCGTAAAGAGTATGAGCATGTCTTCAGCGAAAACGAAGCGTGGAACGCAATCGAAACAAATGACGATGCGCTTTACGATTTCGATGACACTTCAACGTATATTCAAAACCCGCCGTTCTTCGAGAACATGTCGACTGAACCGGCTCCAATCCAACCTTTGGCTGACCTTCGCGTTGTTGCGAAATTTGCTGACTCGATTACAACTGACCACATCTCACCAGCCGGTGCGATCGGTAAAGATACTCCAGCAGGCAAGTACTTGCGTGAAAACGGCGTAGAGCCACGCAACTTTAACTCTTATGGTTCCCGTCGCGGTAACCATGAAGTAATGATGCGCGGAACATTCGCCAACATCCGCATCCGTAACCAGGTAGCTCCAGGAACAACTGGCGGTTACACAACTTACTGGCCAACGGGTGAAACAATGGCGATTTACGACGCAGCCATGAAATATCAGCAAGAAGGCACTGGCTTGGCAATTTTGACAGGCAAAGATTACGGCATGGGCTCTTCACGTGACTGGGCAGCAAAAGGTACCTTCTTATTAGGGATCAAAACTGTCATCGCGGAAAGCTACGAGCGTATTCACCGTTCGAACCTTGTCATGATGGGCGTTCTGCCACTTCAATTCCTGAATGGCGATAATGCTGATTCACTTGGTCTTACTGGCCGCGAATCAATCTCAGTCAACTTGACGGATGACGTGAAACCGCGTGATATCCTAAAAGTGACTGCAACTGCAGAAGATGGCAAAGTGACTGAGTTTGACGTCCTTGCACGTTTCGATTCTGAAGTTGAAGTTGACTACTACCGCCACGGCGGTATCCTGCAAATGGTACTTCGCAACAAATTGCTTGAAGTATAATTTCTGGATAAAATTAAACAAACAAAAGGCTGCCCTCGGGCAGCCTTTTTATATACGCTAAATTATAGAAATGACATTTATATACCGCTTTGGCGCTATGGACCGGGTTCATACAATAAGCCGAGAAGAACACTCGTCTTATTGCTCCACCCAGTCCTGAGCCGCGCCTTTGCTTAGGTCCGCTTTTAGAGTTGAAGTGAAGCAGCAAAGAATCCCTACAGTCTCAGCATAGCCTTGAGCACCCACTCGGACGAAGGTCCGAGTTAGCATATGGAAACGAAACAACTTCAGTATGAGAAGGGTTTCTAAGATATGGAGCAAAGCAGCGAAGACTCCCAGGGGATTAGAAACAGAGTTGGGTATCCGACTCTGTTTCGAGCGAAGTGCTGAGATCC
>CAZGMW010000187.1:0-4362 GCA_964526895.1 uncultured Planococcus sp.
AAACCGCGCAGGCAGTCAGTGCTTGCGCGGCTTTTTTCGGCTGTTTTGCCGAGTTGGGCGTATTTGGGGCGAAGTTGGGCGTATTCTGATGAAAGTTGGGCGTATTTCATGCAAAGTTGGGCGTATTCCAACCAAAGTTGGGCATAAATAAAAAAGCCTGGAACTTCCAGGCTTTTCGGCTATTAATATGCGATACCCACACGGCTCCGGACAAATGAGGAGTCAGCTAATTGTTGGTAGGCGAATTCAGCGGTGTCCCCAGTGCTGATTTCTTTGCCGCCATCAGGCAGATAGTCTTTTTCTGCGCGGTATCCGCCTTTCGCTTCACCATCTGGCAAATATGTCGGACAGACGATTGTCCATTCCAGATCTGATTGTTCCAGCAGGCGATAAACTTTTTCATGCTCCTCGGCCGCAAAAGTCAGTTTGCGGTTCGAGTCGCCGCCCTGATAGCGGAGCTTGCCTTCTTCAAGCCGGCTGTTCAAAATGCCGGCAGTTCCGATAGTAATAATTCGTTTGATGCCATGTCGCTCCATCGACTCGATGATAAACGGCAAAGCATCCGTTAAAGTGGTTGTCTTATCTGTTCCCAATGCGCTGAAGACTGCATCCGTTCCGGCAATTGCGCGTTCAATATCTTTCCCTTCTCTTACGTTGCCGAATACCGTTTCGAGATTGGGGTGTTTGTCGAGCTTAGCAGAACGCTGCAGCGCTTTAATCTGATGCCCGTCTTCCAACGCGCGCTTCAGGATTTCGCTGCCGACTCTGCCTGTTGCTCCGAATATCGCCAGTTTCATCGTATCGCCCTCCTTAGAGATTTATTTAAAACTATATCCTTTTTTCGCCAATACTTCTTTAATATCGGGACGGTGCGGTTTATTCAAGAAATTGGCCATTTGCTGCGTCCAAGTGGCTATTTTCTGATTGGAACCACGACTGCCGTAATATTCTTGAATCATTTTGTCGTAGTCAGGCAAAATTGTTTCGTATTTCTTCTCATCATAATCATTTTCATGTAGAATCGCTTCCACTGGCAAGCGCGGTTTTACACCGTTGCTTTCATTTGGTATGCCGACCGTCAAACCGTAAACAGGGAAAACCCCTTCCGGCAAGCCGACCAGTTCGCTGATCGCTTCCATATTATTGCGGACGCCGCCGATATAGCAGATGCCATAACCTTTTGATTCCGCTGCAAGCGCCAGATTCTGTGCCAGCAAGCCGACATCCGTCACAGCTACCAGCAAATTTTCAGCCTGGTCGAATACAATCGATTCACCCTGCATTTCGACAGCATGTTTAAGCCGATTGTAATCCGCGCACATCAGAAACACTGCGCCGGCGCCTTCCATTTGCTTTGCATTTTTTGACAATTCGCCGAGCTTCCGGCGTTTCTCCGGATCTGTCACCCAAATCACTGAGTACGCCTGAACAAAATGGGAAGTAGCCGCATATTGCGCCGCGCCGATCAGTTCTTCCACTTCTTCTTTTGTTAATTGTTTTTCTTTATAACTGCGCACGGAAGCATGCGATTTCATCAACTCTATTACCATATGTATTCCTCCTAAGAAATCGTTTATTGTATCGTACCAAATTCTTACGGAGGATACTGTTCCAACGATTTTTGATAAAATAAACCTATAAGAGGTGATGAACCATGAAACAGGCAAAAATCGCATTTTCTATTTTCTTTCTTTTGCTGCTTGGCGGTTTTTTGTTCTTTTGGGTTCAGCGGGAAATTGAATTCCGAAAAGAACTTGAATCCCGTCCGCTTCCTGATTCACTGCATCCAATTGTGTCTGAAAAAAGCGGCGAACTGGTGGATGCAGCCGAAGAAATAGGCATCGACATTGTTATCACAGACGGTTTTCGTTCTTTCGAAGAACAGGAGTCCCTGCACCAGCAGGGTCGGAGTTCCGCTGGCAATATCGTAACTTATGCGGAGCCCGGCGAATCCTATCATAATTATGGCCTCGCTGTTGATTATGCTTTAAAACTCGATGACGGTTCGGTCGTCTGGGATATTGAACGAGATGACAATGACAATGGCCGCTCCGACTGGTTCGAAGTGGCGGAAATCGGCAAAAGCCTTGGCTTCGAATGGGGTGGCGACTGGAATTCTTTCAAAGATTATCCTCACCTCGAAATGACTTTCGGATTATCGATTCGCGAGCTGCAGAAGGGCTGGCGTCCGGAAGACATTATTGACTGAATGAGTGCTGAATACTTTCAAATTCTGTAACTATTCCCGCTCTAACTACGTCTTCTGCAATAAAGAGGGGTGTTCAAAATGAAGTTTCACAGTTATCTTCTTTCTTCATTGATGTTATTCCCGCTCGCCGCCTGTGGCACGGATGAAGAAACCTCCAGCAGCAGCACTGCTTCTCTTGACGATTTTGCGGTTGAAAATACAGAAGTGACTATAACCGAAGGAGATTTTATTTACCGCCTGGTTTCTGAAAAAGAGCAATATGAGAGCGGTGGTCCCGTCGAGATTTATGGGGAACTCGAGTATACCGGGGATCAGGAAAGCATCGATATATTCCATGCCGCTTCACCTTTCTACTTTCCTATAGAGGAAAAGACCCGCAACTATGAATTAGATTACCCAATGAATGAACCGCTGTTAACTACAACTCTCACGAAAGGTGAGCCTCTTCGTGAATATTATGCCGGCAGCGGTGGATACAGTGATCAAGATGAGGCTGCTTATATCGAGTTCGTGGAGAATGTCATGAACAATGAATTTCCAACAGGCTACTACGTTGTCAATGGCTATGCCGATTTTTACACCGAAACACCTGACGGCCAGACCGATTATGAAATCCATGCAGACGTTGATTTCAAAGTCACCGATGAATAGACAAAAGCACGTTCCTCTAGGGAACGTGCTTTTTTAACTATTTTAAAGTGATGC
This sequence comes from uncultured Planococcus sp., assembly GCA_964526895.1. Lineage (GTDB taxonomy): Bacteria > Bacillota > Bacilli > Bacillales_A > Planococcaceae > Planococcus. The sequence goes on from CAZGMW010000187.1 coordinate 2,915, forward strand.
TTTAAATCTTTTATTTTTATCATTCTTTTTTCCCCTTTCCCTGATACCATTAGTATAGAAAGAAAATCTTAAAAAATACGGAGAAGGTTTCCGAAGATTTCCTCAAGATACTGTGTGAAAATGCCATAGCTAGGGTAACCTTGTTATAGAAGGAATTACTATTCATGCGCATGTCCTTTATACATAGAGTGCACATATCCGGAAATTCTGCGATTAGGCAGAACCAGAAAGGAGGTTATACATGGACCGCTTTGCTATTGTCGTTCCAGCATACAAACCGGATCAAAAATGCCTGAATACCATCGAGAAAATAATCAGCACCGGTTTTGAACGAATCATCGTCGTCGATGACGGCAGCGGCAAGGAACATGCCCATATTTTCAATTCACTCGAAGCACATAAAGAAGTTACGGTCTTAAAACACGTCGCCAACCAAGGGAAAGGCCGCGCCCTGAAAACCGCTTTTCAATACATACTTATGCATAAACTTCCTTATGAAGCTGTCATCACAGCGGATGCGGATGGCCAGCATTTGGCCGATGATATGGTGAAGATATCGAAAAAGCTGCAGGAAACACCGGAACAAGTCGTACTCGGTGCCCGGGATTTCAGCAAAAAAGATATTCCGTTCAGAAGCCGCTTCGGCAACCGGTTCACCCGCCTATTATTCAGGCTGTCGACGGGCGCTGTCCTTACCGATACGCAAACCGGATTAAGGGGCATACCTGTTAAGTATCTCCCACAATTACTGAAGGTTGCCGGCGAACGTTTTGAATACGAGATGAACGTTCTCGCTGCTTTGAGAAAAAATGATATCGATATCACCGAAGTGACGATAGAAACCGTTTATATCGACGACAATAAATCATCGCATTTCAATCCGTTGAGAGACTCCTATCATATTTATAAGATTTTTATTTTCTATGGCTTGTCAGGAGGAGCTTCATTCATTCTTGATATCGGATTATACTGGATATTCATCCAACTGTTTAAAGATTTGGCACCAGAGCTGTTCATCATTTTCGCAACAATCGCTGCCCGCATTCTGTCGTCATTATTCAATTATTACATCAACCGTAATAAGGTCTTTAAGCAGGGTTCGAGCAAATCCTTGGTCAGGTACTATGTATTGGCCGCCTTCATCATGCTGACTTCTGCCGGTTCGGTCCATTTGCTTTACGCGGAATGGCTCGGCGATGGAGAAATAGTTTTGAAAGTAATGGTGGACACGATCCTCTTCATATTCGGGTTTGTGGTTCAACGCTCTTGGGTCTTCCGGAAAGAATGATTCTTGAACATTCGTGCCAGAGCAGAAATAAAAATTTTCTGCTCTGGTTTTTTATTTCTGCCGCAAGAACCGATCTCGTAAACCAGCTGCTGAAAACAGCGGCAACTATATAAGTTGAACTAATAAACCTCTAGTAGTCGATATTCCGCAAAACAGCTCC
>CAZGMW010000188.1:0-4338 GCA_964526895.1 uncultured Planococcus sp.
ATGAATATTGGGCAAAAAAAATTCTCTATTTCTACGGCTTGCTCGCCATAGTTGCAATCGGTGGCCAATTGGTCGGCCTGATCGTCACACTCTATTATTATTCCTATTACTTGGAAGAATATATTTCGTTGCGCATGTTATGGCCGACAAGTTTTATCATCATAATCATGCTTGTTTCGTGGTTCATGGTCAAGATTTTACGGATTTACAATCCCTATATCCTCTTTTTCGCCGGGACCCTCCTCGCCGTTGTCATGATCCTAGCCAATCCAGGCTTGCCGGGGCTGCAGATGACTCTGCTGTTGCCGATGGCTATTTCTTTGATCTATCTTAGTAAACTCAAGCTGACAATCAGTTTTTTGATCAATTTCCTTGCCCTTCTCGCTATTTATATTCTGAGCGAAGACAGCCGGGCTGCCATGACGCCATATGAGTATTTTGCCTATCTTTTTATCATTGTCGCGGGTTTTATAGTCTACCTGGCAGTGATTGAAAGAGGAGCAGAAGTACTTGTAACCTTAAGGCGGTCAGCGGAAAAAGAAAAAGAACTGCTGATCCAGAACCAAGTCATGGAACGCTTGTCGAAGACGGATGCGCTGACTGGCCTTTTCAACCATAAGACATTCCAAAACTATTTGGAGAACCTGGTGCAGCAGGCTGACCAGTTTGGAATGGAGCTGCAGCTTGCCGTGTTGGACATCGACAATTTCAAAAGCATCAATGATAATTTCGGCCACAGTACGGGGGATTCGGTACTGAAGCACGTGGCGGAAGTCATTCTGGAAAAATCGGGGCCGCACGATGTAGTGGCGCGCTACGGCGGAGAAGAATTCGCCATCATTTTCACAAAAAAAGCTTTTGAAGAAACGCTGGCCCTGCTGGAAGAAATACGCCGCTCGATTGCCGAACTGAAACACGCAGAGATTGCAGGCGAGAATGTAACCATCAGCGCGGGGCTGCAAAATTATTATATCGGCTTGTCAAAAAGCGAATTTTTCAAAAATGCCGACGCATATTTATATGAAGCAAAACGGAATGGCAAAAACCAGATCCATCATAACCGCAGCTACCATTTTCACATATAAAGAAGCTTGCCGCTTCGCCTCTTGGCGGGAGCGGTATTTTTTGTTGGGCAGATGTTGCCGCTTTGATTGTACCGAGCGGTTTTATTAGCGATAATGGAGAGTAAATGCAGGCATGAGCGGGGAAGTGGCATACGATGAATGGATCACTGAACGATTATCAGATAAAAAAATTATGCGGCGCGTCCGCATTCCGAAAAGGGAAGTCTTATTTTGATGCGGGTAAAGTGGCGCTCGAGCCGGTCGGTGAACATGCATCTGTCATCAAAGCGGAGGTCCGTGCAAACGGCGTTTTCGAAGTGGCGGTCATAGAAGAAACGGACGGCAGCATCCAGGCGTCCTGCAGCTGCCCGCCTGTCGGATTTGTCAGTACTTACTGTCAGCACATTGCCGCCACGCTTTTGGCAATCAGCGCATTGCATCAGCAGGAACTGCATAAAACGCAGCGACTGATGGAGTTGTTCGGCGACAAAAACATGCGTCCGAGCAAAAAGCAGCTTCATTTTGACGACCGGCCATTGCTGGAGATAAGTATTTTGCTGCATTCAGTCGAAGCGGATGACGGCGAACGCCGCTTCGCGGTCAAACTGAGCGCAGGCATGGACGGAGCGGCGCCGATACGCAATGCCGGCGCTTTTCTGGAGGCTGTCGAACGTGGCGCAGCTTATCAGATTGCTCCGGAATTGTTGTATTCCCGAGAGGCCTTCAGTTTCACCCCCGAGACCGATCGGTTGCTGCATGAATTGATGAAAATCAACGGCAATATTTCGGGACGGGGACGCATCCTTATTCCAGCTGCTGCTTGGGATTCGCTCATACAACTTCTGACCCAAATTCCGTCAGTCAATATCGGCCATAAAGGAAGGATTTATAGAGGCGTGCGATTCGAAGAAGAATTGCCGCTGAAGTTTCGCTTTGATCCAGTTGGAAATGCGGGTTATCGGCTGAAAGTGGAAGGGCTGGAGCACGTTACGGTGATGAAACCGTATGGACTTGCAGTCAGCGGCGGCGCATTCGTGAAATTGCCTCCGGATGAATGCCGGCGCCTGGAAGAGTTGAAAGATTTGATGGAAGGTTCAGCTGAGCTGGAGATAGCGCCTGCTCAAGCCGATCATTTCATGGATAATGTCATTCCGGGTCTCGAAAGGCTCGGAGAAGTACATATGGCGGTCTCCATTACCGGGCGGCTGGAAGAAACACCGTTGTCGGCAAAATTATTTTTGGACCGGATCCGTAACCGGCTGCTTGCCGGTGTGGAATTCCATTACGGGCAATTAACCATCAATCCTTGTGAAGAAGCGGAAGATGAAATCCGCCAGCTTCCGGGCATTCGCAGGCAGCGCGGTAAAGAAGAACAGATTATGGAAATCATGAAGAACAGCCTCTTTACCCAGACGGACGGCGGCTTTTACATGCAGGACGAAGAAGCGGAATATGATTTTTTATACCATACCATCCCGCAGCTGGAAGAATTGATGCAGGTGTATGCAACGACAGCCGTGAAAATGCGTGTGCAGAAAAATTACCTGGGACCGAAAGTGAAAGTGGAAGTAAAAGAGCGGACCGACTGGCTGGCGTTCAAACTCGAGCCGGGCGAGATTCCGGAGGCGGAAATCCGCCTGGTGCTCGCAGCTTTAAAGGAAAAGCGCAAATATTACCGCATCCCGAGCGGTACGTTATTGTCATTGGAGACGCCCGAATTTATTGCGCTGAATGATCTGATGCTCGAACTTGGCAATGAAGAGCAGTGGTTCGGCGACGAAATCCGGCTGCCGCTGATGCAGGGGCTGCAATTGGTGGCCTCGCTTGAAGAGGGAGAATTATTGGATCCCGGAGCGGATTTTGCGAAGCTGCTGCAGAATCTGAGCAATCCCGAAGAAGTCGGTTTTGACATTCCGGAACCGCTCGCTGACGTATTGCGTGATTATCAGAAAGCCGGTTTCAATTGGCTGAAGGCGTTGGCGAAATACCGGTTCGGCGGCATTCTTGCAGATGACATGGGGCTTGGTAAGACCTTACAGAGCATCGCGTTCATCCAGTCGGAACTGCCGGAAATCCGCCGGCGCAAAGCTCCGGTGCTGATCGTCGCGCCTTCTTCGCTGACCTATAATTGGCTCGACGAATTCACGAAATTTACGCCTGATATCAAAGCCGCAATTATTGATGGCAATAAAACCCGGAGAACGAAACGGTTTGCCGACAACGCAGAAGCGGATGTTCTCATAACATCTTATCCGTCGCTCCGCATGGACGGCGCTTTGTACAAAGGCAAAACCTTCCATACCTTGTTCTTGGATGAAGCGCAAGCTTTCAAAAATCCGGTGACTCAAACGGCGAAAGCGGTCAAAGCGATTGAAGCGGATTACCGCTTTGCGCTTACCGGGACGCCGATTGAAAATTCGCTGGATGAGTTATGGTCAATTTTCCATGTTGTCTTCCCGGAATTGCTGCCGAATCGTATGCGTTTCGCTGAAATGCGGCGAACGAGCATCGCAAAACGCGTCCGCCCGTTCATCCTGCGGCGCGTCAAACAGGATGTGCTGAAGGAATTGCCGGACAAAGTTGAAACCCTGCAATTTTCCGAGCTGTATCCGGCGCAGAAAAAATATTACGCAGCCTATCTTGCAGAACTGAAGCAGGAAGCACTCAAGCATCTCAATAAAGACAGTCTGCAGAAAAACCGTATCAAAATATTGGCTGGTCTCACGCGGCTGCGCCAATTATGCTGTCACCCGTCGCTGTTCGTCGAAGATTATCAGGGCGGCTCGGCGAAATTCGATCAATTGATGGAAATCGTCGAAAGCAGCCGGATGGCAGGACGCCGCGTATTGGTGTTTTCCCAGTTTACGCAAATGCTGCAATTGATCGGCAACCGGCTGACGCGGGAAGGGCGGCCGTATTTCTATCTCGATGGCCAAACCCCGCCTCAGGACCGTGTCGAAATGTGCAGCCGCTTTAACGAGGGCGAAGGCGACCTGTTCTTGATTTCATTGAAAGCGGGCGGCACTGGGCTCAATCTGACAGGCGCAGATACTGTCATCCTCTACGATCTATGGTGGAATCCGGCAGTCGAACAGCAGGCGGCGAGCCGGGCGCATCGCATGGGGCAGCAGCATACCGTACAGGTAATCCGGATGGTCGCCAAAGGAACCATTGAAGAAAAGATCACCGAACTGCAGGAGAAAAAGAAGAACCTAATCGACGAAGTCATCCAGTCCGGCCAGGAGCCACTGGCCGCGATGACGGAAGATGATAT
>CAZGMW010000189.1:0-4335 GCA_964526895.1 uncultured Planococcus sp.
GCTCATATGAAGCGAACGTAACCGCACTGAACGCATCGAAGAGCATGTTTATGAAAGCTTTGGAGATAGGGAAATAAATAACTTTTAAGTTGGGCAAAATCATTAGCCTTAATATACCGCTTCGGCGCTTTGCGACGAAGCTAGCGCAGCGTTGCAGGAGCACGGGTTTCGGAAAGCGAAGTTGTTTTGCGGAATATCGGTTATCTACTATATAAGAAACAAACCTGGGGGAAATAATATGAATCCAATTAGTCCAATACAGACACCATTTATACAAGGGTTAACAAACCCGATCGCGAAGCCTGAAAACAAGGTGGAAGGATTTGGTGAAATTTTTAAGCAGGCATTGCAAGGAGTCAATGAATCTCAGAAAGCTTCCGATAAACTGACAAGTGATTTAGCGACGGGACAAGTTGAGAATATTCACGAAGTGATGATCGCTTCCGAGAAGTCGAGTCTTTCACTCGAATTGACCATGCAAGTGCGCAATAAAGTTGTAGAAGCTTACCAAGAAGTGATGAGAATGCAAGTATGATTCTGGCAAATAGGATGAGTGATCGATGAAAGAGAAGTTTGGGGCTTATAAAACTAAAATAAGTGAGACCTGGGGGAATATTTCTCCGAAGATAAAATGGACGATAATCGGGTCGTTTTTTGTTACTTTCCTGCTGTTGCTGATTTTCATTTTTCTTGGTTCAAAAACAGAAATGACGCCGCTGTATTCAAATTTGTCGCCGGCTGAAACCGGTGAGATCAAAGCGGCGATCGAAGCGCAGGGGATTTTGACGGAGGTCTCGACCGATGGCAAGACGATCAGCGTTCCGCCTGAAGAAGTGGCGAACTTGAAAGTCAGCCTGGCTGCCGAAGGAATTCCGGAAAACGGCAACGTGAATTACAGTATCTTCAGTGACAATATGGGGCTCGGGATGACCGACCGCCATTTTGATGTTGTTGAACGCGACGCGATGCAGAACGAATTGGCCATGCTGATTCGCCAGATAGATGGTGTGACGGATGCCAATGTCATGATTACGCTGCCGAAAGAAAACGTTTGGCTGACGGATGATGAACAGGTGGCGACAGCTTCTGTGGTCATCAAAGGCGAACCTTCTTTCCAATTGGATCAGAAGCAAGTGAATGGCCTTTATCATTTGATCAGCAAGAGTGTTCCGAGTCTGCCTTCAGATCAAATAGTTATTATGGATCAGAACGGTGAGACTTTCACGATGGAAGATGAAACTCCGACAGATACAGCTTTATCCGTTTATCAGCAGCAGCGCGATATCAAAGAGGATATTGAAAAAGATATCCAAAAAGAATTGCAGCAAATGCTCGGTTTATTGCTTGGGCGCGATAAAGTGGTCGTGTCAGTAATGGCAAGTGTGGATTTCACGAAAGAGAAACGTGAAGAAGAGCTGGTTGAACCGGTTATAGATGAAACAGGAGAAGGCATTGATATCAGTGTGGAACGAATTGTGGAAACCTATTCCAGTGAAGGTGCGACAGTAGAAGATGCTGCGGGTACTGGAGATACGGAGATCGCCAACTATCCGGCTGCAGGTGCAGGCGGCAACAGTGAATCGGAAAGAACGGAAGAGCGGATCAACCGTGAAGTGAACCGGATCCACCGACAAATCGAATTAAGCCCTTATGTTATTGATGATATTACAATCAATGTCGGTGTTGAACCTCCTGTTCCAGGGAATCCAGATAGCCTGACCCTTGAAACTATGGGTGATATCCGGAACTTACTTGGTAATACAGTTAGTGCGGCGCTGAGCATGAATGGCGCAGAAGTGGATGAGCTGGCACTGGATGACCGCATTTCAGTCTTTGCCACAGAATTCCAGGGCAAACCGGTTGTAGAAGCTGAAGATCCGATAAATAACTGGTTCGGCACTATTCCAAATAACCTTTTGCTGATAGCAGGAGCAGCCGTTGCATTAGTCTTGATTATCGGAAGTTTGGTATTTGTTCTAGTGAGAAGAAAACGTGAAGTGATTGAAGATGATTATGGATTTGATATGTTCGAGCAGCCTGTATCATCAATAGGCTCCTTGCAAGAAGAAGAGGAAGAGAAGGAAATCGATCTTTCCGAATTTGATTCGAGGTCGAATCCGAAACGCAGGACCATTGAAAAACTGGCAAAAGGACGTCCGGAAGATTTCACGAAATTATTGCGTACATGGATGTCTGAGGAGTAGGAGTGTGACTTGTGGTTAAGAACGCAAAAGAATTAACCGGTGTGCAAAAAGTAGCCGTATTGCTGGTTGGCTTGGGGCCGGATGTTGCTGTTGAGATATTCAAACAGCTGACTGAACCGGAAATCGATCAACTGACCATGGAAATTTCGAATGTCCGGCAGTTAAAAAGCAGTCAGACAGAAAAAGTGATCGACGAATTTTACGAAATGATACTTGGCCAGGACTTCATGGATGAAGGTGGGCTTGAGTATGCAAGAGATATTTTGGAGAAGGCGTTAGGAAAAGACCGCGCGATGGATACGATTGGCCGTCTGACGAGCAGACTCCACGTTAAACCATTCAATTTTGCAAGAAAAGCCGATCCGAATCAGCTTTTCAACATTCTGCAGCACGAGCATTCCCAAACGATTGCGCTTGTGTTGTCCTATCTCGATTCCCGTCAGTCATCTCAGGTTATTTCTCAGCTTCCTCCAGCTAAACAAGCCGAGGTAGCCAGAAGGATCGCCTTGATGGAAAGCACTTCGCCCGAAGTGATCCATCAGGTGGAACAAATAATCGAACGCAAGCTGTCCGCTTCGGGGGCGCAGGATTACACAGCTACCGGCGGCGTAGAAGCGATTGTCCAGGTGTTGAATAATGTGGACAGAGGTACAGAAAAAGCGATTCTTTCCGAGTTGGAAATCGATAGTCCCGATCTTGTCGCTGAGATTAAGAAACGGATGTTTGTGTTCGAAGACATTGTTACACTCGACACCCGTTCGATTCAACGCGTTATTCGTGAAGTGTCGGATGCAGATTTGACATTTGCATTGAAAGTGGCAAGCGAAGATGTCAAAGAAGGCATATTCTCGAATATGTCTGCACGGAGAGCGGAAGTTATCCGTGACGAGATTGATGTAATGGGTCCTGTGAAACTTAAAGACGTGGAAAATGCGCAAACGAATATTGTTTCATTGGTTCGCAGTCTTGAAGAAAAAGGTGAAATCATGGTATCTCGCGGAAATGGAGATGAGCTGATTGTCTAATGTCCTTCGTTATCCTCAAGCCCCACCTGTTGAAACGAAAATACTCAAGGTGAAAAAAATCGAATTCCGGAACATTCCGGCATTGGAGGAAGAAAAAGATCCTGAACAGCAGAAACTGTCTGTCCAACAGGAAATCGCAGCTTTATTGGCCCAGAAGATCCTGCTGGAAACTGAGTTGAAGCAACAGCAGCAACAGGCCCAAACTGATATCGAATCCTGGAGGGAACAGGCACGCCAGGAAGCGCAGCAAGAAGCGGAGCGGCTGGCTGATGAAGCAACGGCCCAAGGTTTCGAGGCTGGCAAACAGCAGGGTTATCTCCAGGCTGAAGAAGACTTCAAGGAAAAGCGAATCGCAATGGAAGCGCTGATCCAGGAAGCTTACACCGAAAAGTCGAAAATCGTGCAGGAAGCGGAGACGTTTCTTCTATCATTAAGCATCCGCATCGCTGAACGAGTGATCAAAGAAGAATTGAAACAGCATGAAGAGCAATTGCTCAATATTGTTAAGCAGGCTTTAAAACATATCGAAGAAGCCGAAGACATCGTCATGCAAGTGTCTTTGGACGATTACCCGGTATTATTACCCTTCTTGGAAGAACTCAAAACCTACGTGCGGGCAGATTGTGAATTAAAAATGGTGCCCGTGGCAAGTGTCGAAACCGGCGGCTGTATGCTGCATACGCCAAGCGGATCTTATGACGTGACCATCGACAGCCAATTGGAAGAAATCAAAAAGCATTTACTCGCTTATTGTGAGGAGAAAACGAATGATGAACCAGCGGCAAGGTGAATACCTGGCTCTGATCGATGAAGTCGAACCGATTAAAAAGCACGGCAAAGTGGTGCAAGTCATCGGCTTGACGATCGAGTCAAAAGGACCGAACGCCAAAATCGGTGAAATTTGTTTATTGTATCCGAACCATTACGAAAAACCGGTTCAAGCGGAAGTGGTGGGGTTCCGGGAGAACAAGTTGATGCTGATGCCGTTGAATGATATCTCTCAGATCGGACCTGGCTGTCTCGTGGTTGCCACAGGCGTGCCGCTTCAGATTAAAATCGGGCCATCTATTCTGGGCAAAGTGCTGGACGGTACAGGAAATCCACTG